>NZ_JBYTAG010000033.1:0-75366 GCF_058787995.1 Cupriavidus sp. FW305-27 | reverse complement strand
GGAGACGGGGGCGGTGACAGCGCCACCGGCACGCTGACGCTCTCCATCTCCGGCCTGCCGTCCGGGACGTCGGCGGCCATCACGGTATTGGGGCCCGGCCAGTTCCGCCAGACCGTGACCCAGTCGACCACGCTGTCCAACCTGGCTGCTGGCAGCTATACCGTCAGTGCCGCCAGCGTGCTGGCTGGCAGCACGCTCCTCAAGCCGCAGCCGCCTTCGCAGACCGTGGCGGTGACCGCGGGCGGCAGTGCTTTGGCAAGCGTGGAATACGGCTCACCGGAAACAGTGCAGTTGTCGCTGACGCAGGTTGCCGGCGGGTTATCCGAGCCCATCTTCCTGACCGCGCCCCCCGGCGATCCGCGCCTGTTCGTGGTCGAGCGGGCCGGCCGCATCCGGATCGTGCGCAACGGCGCATTGGTCGCTACGCCGTTCCTCAATATCGCCGCGCTGACGACGACCGATGGCGAGCGCGGGCTGCTGTCGATGGCGTTCGATCCCAACTATGGGACCAACGGCCGCTTCTACGTCTATTACACCGACACCAATGGGGCCATCACCATCGCCCGCTACAACGTATCGGCCGCGAATCCGGATATCGCCGCGGCATCCGGCACCGTGCTGCTGTCGATTCCGCACGGCACCTTCTCCAACCATAACGGCGGCCAGCTCGCGTTCGGCCCGGACGGCATGCTCTATATCGGCACGGGCGACGGCGGCGGCGGTGGCGATCCGTCGGGCAACGCCCAGAACCCGGCAACGCTGCTCGGCAAGATGCTGCGCATCGACGTCAGCGGGGCATCCGGCTACGGCTTGCCTGCCGGCAATCCCTTCGTCGGCCAGTCCGGCAGCCGCGGCGAAATCTGGGCTCTCGGCCTGCGCAACCCGTGGCGGTTTACGTTCGACGCCGGCTTGCTGTATATCGCCGATGTCGGCGAGGACCAGCGCGAGGAAGTCGACGTGGCGCCGGCCACCAGCGCGGGCCTGAACTACGGCTGGAACCGGACCGAAGGCACCGCCTGCGTGGGTGCGGCCACGTGCGACAAGACCGGGCTGACCATGCCGGTCTTCGAATACGGCCACGAAGCGGGCGCTTGTGCCATCGTCGGTGGCTATGCGTACCGGGGCAGTGCCAACCCGGTGCTGCATGGGCGGTACTTCTATTCCGACCTTTGCACGGGCAAGCTGCTGAGCTTCATGTATCGCGACGGCGTTGTCGCAGAACAGGTCGACTGGAACGTCACGATCCCGGGCAGTGTGTTCTCGTTTGGCGTGGATGACGCGCAGGCGCTGTACGTGCTGGCCGATCCGGGCACGTCGGCGACGAGCGGGCGGGTGTATCGGATCGATGTGTCGGACGGCACGCCTTAACGGCGGGGCGCAGGAGCACTGCGCTTCGGGCAGGGGCTCCTGGCCGTTGAACCGCCGCGGACGTGCTGCTATGGCACTTTCCTGCACGCGCCCTCATTGCTGCACGTGCATCACAGCAAATCGGCCAACCGCTGCCGGCATAGGCTCACGAACTGCTGTGCCGCAGTCGACTGGCCTTGTGCCGGATGGAATGCCAGGATTGCCCGGAATCGAACGGGAGCGGTGAGCGGTACGCTGCGCAGCCCGAGCGCAACGTAGCCACGGGCCACCAATGGATTGGTGATCGCAAGGCCAGCACCGGCCAGGGTCAGTGAGCACTGCGTGTGGCTGTACGGTGTTGTCGCCACGAAACGCGGCTCGATGCCGGACTCGGAAAAGCACGCTTCCAGCCGGCGTTGCGCAGGATCCGAAGCGTCCAGGCCGATCAACGGAACCTCGATCAGATCCTCGATGCCGACTTTCGCGCGCGCCGCGAAAGGATGCGTCGCGGGAGCGACGCAAACCGCCTGCACTGCGTAGAACTCGGACGCGGTCAGGCCGCTGGTGTCCGCCTCGTCGCCCATGAACGCGATATCGAGTTCGCGCTGAAGCAGGCGCTCGCGCAAGCCCCTGGAGCTGTCGACCTCCAGCTGGCAACGAACGCGGGGGTGGTTGTGGATGAAGTCCGCCACCGATGACGGCATCACGCTGGAGGCCATGGCGTGCAAGGCGCCGACGCGCAGGATCGTATCTTCATAGGAACGCAACTGATCTATCTTGCGCTGCACGGCGTCGAGGCCGACATAGACGCGCTCGACTTCGTCGATCAGGGACGCCGCCTCGGGCGTGGGCGCCATACGCCCTTTGCTTCGGTCGAACAGTCTTAACCGCGCTGCCTGTTCAAGCTGCAGCACGATCTGTGTCACGGCGGGCTGGCTGATGTGCAGGGCTTCGGCGGCCCGGCGCGCCGATCCCAGGCGCATGACCATGCGAAACACCTCGATTTGGCGGGCGCTGATCACGATGTCGGTGGCTGTCCCCATACCCAACCCTATAAGTTTTGCTTAATTCGATAATCGGAATGCCTGCGCTGCCCAGGCGTGACATCACATAGACTCGGGTCATGACCACTTGGGCTTTTATCATGCGCGCCAGTCGCTATCCGCATCCGACCGAAGCGCTCGTCAATCCGGCGATGCATGCCCTGCAATGCATTACCTGCCACGCTCAATATCCAGTCAGCGACATGCCGGAAGGGTGCCCGAACTGCGCAAGCGCCGGCCGGCCCAGCAGTCTCGAAGTTGCCTACCAGCACCACGCACTGGATTTTGCACCAAGAAGCGGAAGTTATACATGGGGGCATTGGCAGCCGTACCTGGAAGGCGTGTCTTTGGGGGAGGGCGCCACGCCATGCGTACCGGTGCCAACCCTGGCGTCGCTGGCGGACGTGGCGTCCGTATGGATCAAGAATGAAGGCGCAAATCCGACCGGCTCGCACAAGGATCGCATGTCGGCGCAGGCCGTAAGCCGGGCGCTGGATATTGGCGCGAGCGAGGTGGTGCTGGCGTCAAGCGGCAACGCCGCAGTCTCGGCCGCGGCCTATTGCGCCGCCGCGGGACTGGACTGCGAAGTCGCGACCTACCAGGCGCTTCCGTCCGTTTTCGATGCGGCGTTGCGTTACTACGGTGCGCGGCGTGTCATCTGCGACAACGGTCACGCGCGATGGGCGCATGTCCGCCGCCGCGTCAGGGAAGAGGGAGCCTTTGCACTGACCAACTACAGCGTGCCCGCGGTGGGTAGCCCGGTATTTGGTGTGGAAGGCTACCGTGCTGTCGCACTGGAGTGGGTGGCGCAAGGATGCCGCCCCGACCATGTCATGGTGCCGACGGCGCGGGGGGATCTGTTGTGGGGCATCTATAGCGCGCTGCGTGACCTGGTCACGCTGGGACATCTCCCGAAGCTGCCCCGCCTCTGGGCGATCGAGCCGTTCCCGCGGCTGTCGCGCGTGCTGGCGGGCGCGCCGCAGCAGTCCGACTTCCCGGGCACGACCCAGCAATTCTCCACGGCCGGCTCGACCGTGACCGCGCAGCAGGTCCACGCCGTCAGGCAATCGGGCGGCGGCGCGGTGGTCATCGACGACGCGGCAGCGCGCGACGGTACCCGCCGTCTCGCTGCGGCCGGATTCTGGGTCGAGCTGTGCGCGGGAGCGGGGTTTGCCGCCACGCAAGCGCTGCGCGCCGACGGGCGCATCGCCAGGACGGAAGCAGTCATGCTGATGCTGACTGCACGCGGCGATCGCGATCCGGGACAAGCTTGATTTCCAGACAATATTCGGAGCCACCCATGAACTTGCGTTCTCTGTTGACTGCCATCACCTTCGGCCTCGCGGCTCAGGTACCGTCGGCCCTGGCCGCCTATCCTGAAAAGCCGATCCGATTGATCGTGCCCTGGGCTGCCGGCGGCAGCACCGATGCGCTGGCCCGTGCGGTCGCGCAGCGAATGAGCGAATCGATGGGCCAGCCCGTGGTCGTCGACAATCGCGCCGGCGCCTCCGGCCGCATCGGCGCCGACATCCTCGCAAAGTCGGCTCCCGACGGCTACACGCTGGGCGTCATCGAGCTGGCTCATACCGTGGCGCCGTCGGTGTTCCGCCAGATGCCATATGATGTGTTGCGCGACTTCACGCCGGTTTCACTGCTCGGCGAGGCGCCGCTCATCCTGTTCGCGGACAGCACGCACTATCGCGCTGGCGACGTCCAGCGCTTCCTTGCGGACTCACGCAAGGCAGGAACGCCGCTGCAGCTTGCCACCAGCGGGAACGGCACGATCAGCCATCTGGCCGCCAAGATGCTTGAAGCGCAGGCGGGCATCCCGGTCGATGCCGTACCGTACCGGGGCTCGGCGCCCGCGCTGACCGATGTGTCCGCCCAACTGGTCAAAGGCCATTTCGCTACGCTGGCAAGCGGCAGCAGCCTGCTTGGCGGTGGCAAGATCGCGGCCTTGATGGTGACGGGGCCGGTGCGCGTGACTTCGCTTCCCGATGTTCCGACCGCAGCCGAAGCCAGGCTGCCGGGAATGCAGGTCAGCCAATGGTGGGCCCTGGTGGCTCCCGCGCGGGCACCGTCTGCCGTCGTGAGCAGGCTTGCGGACGAAGTCCGCGCGGCATTGACGAATCCGCAGACCAAGGCACGGCTCGACAGCCAAGGTATCGACCTCAAGGCGTCCTCGCCTGCTCAACTCGGAGACCGGCTGCGCGCAGAGACGGATCGCTGGGCGAATCTGGCTAAGCAGGCTGGCATTCAACCCGAATGACTAGACCTGGACAAGCGCCTGGATCCTGACATGGGGAGTCTATATCGGCCCGCGTCGTGACCGCCACAACATGACGGCTGGCCCAGTTGCTGAAGATGCCTGCTCTGGGAGCGGTGAAAACCCCGGCACCTTCTCCACTTCGTTCCCATCTGGATCGACGTATCCGGCCGGTAATACGCCAAGCAGGTGAAATGACGGGCCATACCCGCGTTGGCTGCGGCTGCGCATGGTGCCCTTACAATGCCGATGGTTCAGATCGACTGGTAGGCGCAAACAGGTGTCATGCAAAGCAAGAGCAAAGCAACTCTCATCGGGCTCATCGCGATTCTGTTATGGAGCTCGATTGTCGGCCTGATTCGCGGTGTCAGCGAAAACCTTGGGGCAACCGGTGGGGCGGCAATGATCTATACCGTCGCCTCGGCCCTGCTCTTGCTGACAGTCGGTTTCGTCAGAATGCAGGATTTTCCCCGGCGCTATCTGGTTTGGGGAAGCATTCTGTTCGTTTCGTACGAGCTGTGTCTTTCCTTGTCCATTGGCTACGCCAACAGCAGCAGGCAAGCCATTGAGGTGGGGATGGTCAACTACTTGTGGCCGAGCTTCACCATGCTGTGTGCCATCGCATTCAACAAGCAGAAGGCCAACTTGCTGATCATTCCCGGCTTCCTGATCGCCATTCTCGGGATCTGCTGGGTGCTTGGCGGGGATCAGGGCCTGGACTTCGCCGGGATGGCGGAGAACATCCAGGACAATCCGCTCAGCTATGGGCTGGCCTTCCTTGGTGCCCTGATCTGGGCGGCGTATTGCACTGTGACCAACCGGATTGCCGAAGGCAGGAATGGCATCACGCTGTTCTTCATGCTGACAGCGCTGGCGTTGTGGATCAAGTATTTCGCCACAGAGAGCGGGTCGATGGAATTCAGCTATCAGGCAGTGATTTATCTTGCGTTGGCCGCCTCTGCGATGGGATTCGGCTATGCGGCCTGGAATGTTGGCATCCTGCATGGCAATGTCACCGTCCTTGCCGGCGCTTCCTACTTCATTCCGGTACTTTCCGCCGCCCTGGCGGCCATGCTCTTGCGTACACCCCTGTCGATCGCCTTCTGGAAGGGCGCATCCATGGTATGTGCGGGGTCGATCCTCTGTTGGCTGGCAACACGTGGGCAACGTTCCAAGGCACCTCCGTTGCCGGAATTACCGCAGTCGCGCGAACGTGTCCAGGAACCGTGAGTGCGTGCGACCGCGCTGTTTGATCAAGCAAGCAGTATCCAACTTATTTTTCGGTCGGCCTGCCTGACTGGAAGCCAGCGACCAGGTCGTGTGCATTGGCTGGCTCGGCGATACGCAGCACCAGCTTGCTTGCCGCCTTGCCCGACTGGACCAGATCGAGTGCGCGCCCCGCGTGTTCCAGCGGCAGGCATTCGATGCGGGGCGGTCGCAGGCGCCCGCTGTCGAGCAGCGCCGCGATCTCGCGCAGCCGCGCGCCGCTGGGCATCTTGCTGAACGCCACCGCGGTGCGGACGCCGCGCTGCGCGGCTGCGGCAGGATCCGGGCCGTTGTCGCCGCTGACCAGCGTCAGGATGGCGACAAGGATGCCGCCGGGCCTGAGCAGGTCCATGCCGTTCGGCAGGGTGCCGCAGCCAACGGCGTCCAGTACCAGGTCGACGCCAGCCGGCGCCCATGCCTGCATCGCGGCAGCGATGTCGCCGCCACGGTAGTCGATTGCCAGGTCGCAGCCGAGCGCCATCAGTTCGTCGCGGCGTGCCGCGCTGCAGGTGGCTGCGACGGTTGCCCCGGCTGCTTTTGCCAGTTGCACGGCAAACGTGCCGACCGCGCCGGCACCGCCATGAACCAGCACCCTCTGCACTGGCTTGAGTCCGCCTTCGTCGAAGAGTCCCGTCCAGGCGGCCAGCGCCGGGGTCGGGACGGCCGCGGCCTCGGCAAATCCCAGATTGTCGGGAATCGGCACCACGCAATCCTGGCTGACCGCGACGTATTCGGCATAGGAACCCCACTTGCCTGCGCCGACCGCGGTTTGCGCGAACACGCGCTGTCCCGGGACGAAATCCTTGACGCCGCTTCCCACCGCAGCCACGACGCCGCTGGCATCGAAGCCGATCACGAACGGGAAGCTGTACTGCATGAAGTGGCTCAGATAGCCTTCACGGCATTTCCAGTCAGCGGGATTCACGCCGGCACAGGCCACGCGGAGCAGGACTTCGCCGGCAGCGGGTTCCGGCGTCGGGAGGTTTCCAAGCCTGAGTACGTCGGGTCCGCCGGTACGATCAATGACGACAGCGCGCATGCTCTTCTCCATGGGCTTAGCTTGCGGACAGGTCGTGGCTCAGGCCGGGATGTGCCCAGGACGGGATCACGGGCGGCGGCAGCATGCCCTTGCCATCCAGCGTATGGACGTCCAGCCCGTGCGCCAGGGGGAAGTGCAGGCTATGGGCGATGTGGCCGGTGCGCAGCCGGGCCGGCACGCTGCAGAGTGCAAGCGCCGTTTCCACCAGGTACTCCACCGGCTCGGTCGGATAGCCGTCCGGGATATAGCGTTCGCTGCCTGGCGTGAGGATCGCCGTGCTTGGCGCTACCGAATTGACCGCGATATTGTCGGCCTCCAGTTCTGCCGCCAGGCCCTCTGTGAACCGGTTGATGGCAGCCTTGACCGCGGCGTAGGCCGTGACCCCGCCAGCCCGGTCAAAGTCTTGATACGGGCGAGCAGGCGACAGGGCGGTGACGGAGCCCAGGTTCAGGATCCATCCCGCGCCGCGCGTGCGCAGCAGCGGGATCGCTGCGCGGCTGAGCACGAAGGGGATGCGCAGGTAGTGCTCGACCGTCCTGTCGAAGATTTCCAGCGGCATCGATTCGATGCCGCTGTATTCCGCCATGCCGGCATTGTTGACCAGGATGTCGAGACCGCCCGCGGCGCTTGCCGCCCGCGCCACCAGGTTGTCGCGCTGCGCCGGGTCTTCGAGGTCCGCCGCCAGCGCGATGGCACTGCCCCCTTGCCGCCTGATCTGGCCAACCGTCTCGGCCAGCGTGCCAGGTTCGTCCTCGGACTCGCCTGCGCGCCGTGCCGTGGCAACCACCAGCGCGCCCTCCACCGCGAAGCGCTGCGCGATGGCACGGCCGATGCCGCGGCTGGCGCCGGTCACCAGCGCAATCTTTCCTGTCAGTTTTCCGTGTGCGGTCATGGCGCGTATTCCTCTGTGCGGTTGTGGTTGGCAATCAGGCTTGTCGCGAGCGGGCAGAAGGCGTGGGAGATCGCCTGGACTGTCCATTCGGGAAACTCGGGGTCGAACCATCGGTCGACGCGGCCCCAATGAAAGGGGTGCATCAGGTATTCGCCCAGCAGGTCGTCCGCGCTGGCGAACTCCTGCTGCCAGACATGGGTCCAGGTGCCGGGCGACAAGACGCGGGCAAGGCGCCAGTTGCGGATGCCGGGCATGTAACCGGGCATTCGCAGCAGGTCCTGCTCAAGTGCGCGGACCTGCCGGTCCGGCGCTTCAGGCCGGACCCGGAACATCAGCGTGCGCCAGATCCCGTGGCGCAGCTGAGGGGCGCGCAGACCGCCCGAGATCGGGTGATAGGCGACGCTATCCACCTCTGCCATGCTGTCCAGCGCGGCAGCCAGGCCGGTGCCGTGACCGGGCGAGCCGGATGCAGTCGCGCCGAATCGCAGGTCGAGCGTGTAGTCGCCAGCGCCCCAGCTTCCCGCCAGGTTCCGGCCAATCGCCACATGGCGCAGGCCCGGCAGTGTTTTAACGCGGGCAAGCAAGGCTTGCTCCTGTGTGCACGTCCCGGCGCTGAAGCCGGCGTGCAATCGCACCTGTGCTGTCTCAAGCCGCATCGCCATGCTCCTTGCGCCGGGGCAGCGCAGCTGTCGCCTCGGCCATCACATGGCGGCGGCGGGATTCACACAGCGTGCCGACTGTCGACCAGAAGGCTAGGGCCGGAGCATCGATGCTTGCGCGCATGGCGTAGTAAGCCGGCGCATCCGCCACTTGCCACAGCAGCCACAGCGTATTGGGTGCATCTTCCAGCGCCACGGGCGGCGACACCCAGCGCTGCAGCAGTGCCAGGCCCCTGGCGGCGCTGCCAGGCAAGTACTGACTTTCCAGCAGGCTCAGCACAGTGGGCAGGTGCCCGGGCGCGAGCACGATTTCATCGAGGATGTGGATCATTGTGTGTCTCACGCGGCGCAGGCAGGGCAGCAGGGCTGCGATGCCGGAGCCGCGGGTTTGCGGGAGGGAAGCGCGGTCATTGGGTTGTCCCGTATAGGCATGGTGTTCATCGCATGGCAACCTCCATCGCCCAGGCCGTGCGCAAGCTGTCGCGCGGGTGGAAGTGCCGGGATGATTATGGGAGGCCAGGTCGCACCGGATCCCCACCCGAACGATCAACCATCGCTACCGAAGCAATCACGACCAGCGACCATGAATGCCCACATACCGGGGAATCCCGTACCTGTTCCGCACGGCATGGTGCAGCGCCTGCTGGACGAACTGAAGCGGCAGGGCGTCGAGGTTCCACCTGCCGCCGGCGCATCCGGGCATGCGCCGCCCGCCAGGTTCACCGCGCTCTATCGCGCCGCGATCGAGCGGCTGGAAGCCCTGGTCGCCAAAGGCAACGGCCATCCCCCCATGCGCAAGCAGGAAGTGGACTTGCTGTGCCGTTGCGTCTTGAGCAGCCAGACGCTGAGGGAGGCGATCCGCTGCGCTGCCGACTTCTGCGCGATGCTGTATCCGCGAGCCGGTGCGCTCAGCCTCGGGCAAAGCGCAGGGCAGGCGGTGTTCCGCATGGATTCGCTGCGGCGTGCGAACTCCTCCGCGGCTTGCCTGGTGGACCTGACCGGGCTCTTCTTCTATATGCTGCTGTTCGGCTGGCTGGTCGGCCAGCCGCTGCGCCCGACCCACGTCTACCTGGCGCATCCCCGGCGCGAGGACGCCATGCCTTTCCTGGGCTTGTTCCATGCCGCGGTCACGTCCGGGGCCCAGACCTACGGATTCGAATTCGATGAGGCCCTGCTCGACCGGCCGGTCGTGCGCCAGGCCGCGGAGCTCGATGCGTTCCTGGAAGACTTTCCTTACCGGCTGATCGGTGCGCCGGTCGAGGTCGTATCACTGAGCCAGCAGGTGCATGGCATCCTGCATGCAGCGCTGGTGCATGGCGCGCGGCTGCCGACGCTGGCTGAACTGGCCATGCGCTTTGACGTGAGCGAGCCGACCCTGCGCCGCCGTCTCGCTGCCGACGGCAGCAGCTACCGGGTACTGCGCGAACACAGCCTGCAGGAATACGCGGAACAATGCCTGTGCACGACCAACTGGCCGGTAGGAAGAATCGCGGAGCAGCTTGGCTTTGCCAGCGAGGAAGCGTTTCGCCGGGCGTTCCAGCGCTGGACCGGGCATGCGCCGACGCGCTTCAGGCGGGAAAGCAGGGGTGAGGTGGTGAACGGGAGTTCGTGAAGCGGTAATTCCAGCTGTCGGCGACAGAGAACAGGCTGCGCGCGCCCGTTACCTGCGACGCGGCAGACGCACGTCAAACGCGGTCCCTGTCTGGTCGGAGCGCGCCTCGATCGATCCCTGATGGGCCTTGGTAATCTCGCTCACTATATACAGCCCGAGTCCGAGGCCGTCCGCGTTTTTGTGCTCCTGATCCGGGCCTCTCCTTAGCGGGTCAAAAAGGCGCTGCAGCGACAGCGGGTCAATGGCGGGACCACTGTTCCTGACCTCGAGACGGACTTCCGCGTCATGGCCGGTGACTACAACGCGGACCGGCTCGTCCGGCGCGCCGTACCTTATCGCATTGAGCACCAGATTAGAAAGCAGTTGCTGCAGGCGCGGACCGTCCCAAAAACCCTGCACGTTGCCCTTCACCTCAAGATCGATGCGGCGGGCCGGATACGCCGCACGCAACTGGTCCACGGTATCGGCAACCAAGTCAGCCAGATCGACGTCGTCAGGCGTGATGTTGATACCCAAGCCGAGTTTCGTTCGGTTGAAATCGCACAGATCATTCAGAAGAGAATTCATGCGGGAACCACTTCGAATCAGCCGGGCTGCAGCTTCCGATACCTTCTCCCCAGCGTTCAGCGCCGCCAGATATGTGGCGGTCGTCTGGATGGTCTGCAGTGGGCTGCGCATATCGTGCCCAACCATGCCGAGCAACAGGTCGCGAGCCTGCTCTACCTCCGAATGGAAAAAATCCACGGATTCCGCGACTGCCTGATCGATAGCCTCGTTGAACCGCATTACTTCGTCCAGATCCGGGGCGGCCGGCTGACATTCGTCAATCCACAAACGCAGCACGCTGGCGCGCAGCGCCCGGTATTCAGCGACCAGTTGATTGATGTTGAAGCCACCGCGCGCGCGCATGAGGGCGTGTGATTGTGCGGCGGTCTCCGGCGCACCGAGTAGCCTGGGGGCCTGCCCCATTGATTTTTTGCGTTGAGCTTCCCTCGTTTGCGGGGTCAACAAATCCTTCGCCACGGCTTGCAGGATCTGCGGTGCGTGGTCACGCAGCGCGAGGGAGTCCATGCTTCTTGCGGCAGGCAGCAGGGTGGTCGCAAACTCCTCCCATACCGCCACAATGCGCCCTGTATTCCGCAAGATGAAGTCAGCTAGTCGCATGGCTCCCCCTGAAGCAACTGAGCAAGCCCCGGAAATGCACTCTTGAGAATTTATCTTAGGCTAGTTGTCGGCGGTTCCAAGTAGCGTCGGAAACGGCCTGGAATGACCGATTCGGCACAAACGTCGGTGGAGCCGTGGGGCGAAATTCGTCTCCCGCAGATCCCTGGCGGCCCCGTTCAGCGCCGTTGCAGGCCGCCAGACCTGTGCTTCCTGACCGCACGCAGCACCAGGCCCGCCAGCACCGCGACAACCGCCAGGATGCCGATGGCGACAAAGAAAGGTAAGGGCCGGTCGATTGCCAGGCTTTCCCCGGCGACGACGATACCCAACGCATAGCCCGCTTCGGCGATGGCCATCGCGGCCAGGAATTTCCGGAAGGGGTAATGCATGGAGCCGAACAGATAACCGGGAATTTCCGACGGAACCGCGATACAGAACAGCAGCACCGCCCAGAATTTCATGCGCTGCGATACGTAGTCCTGGTATTTCGCGAGCTTGTCCTCGTAACCGCTACGGGCGAGCAATGGATAAGCCAGGCGGCCGATGCCGAAGGCGGCCACAGCGCCCAGCAGCCAGCCGCCCCAGAGCAGAACAATGGTGAGCGGCTTGCCCCACACCTCGGTGGCCGGCGGCACCAGGACCACGCTCGAGGCGAAGGCGAGCATGGCAGACACGGCCGAGAACAGGAAGAAGACCAGCGCGCCTGCCGCGGGGTGCTGTTCCATCGTCGCCCGCGCCCAATCGATGGCCTGGTCGACGAAGGCCTTGAACGGAGGCGACAGGACGACCAGGCCAATCAGCACCGTCGCGGCGCCGACTGCAAGCCAGAACCAGACGGGGCGCCGATTGGCAGACAATTTGCTCACCATACGAAATTAGAACCGCAGGCCGGGCCAAAGTTTCGAGGTGATTCCCCGAGGCCCGGTCCGCGACACCCCCGAATACGATGCGTTCGGCCCCGCCTCAGTCTTCCAGCTTCAGCCCGGTCTTCTTGACGAAGCTGTGCCAGCGCTCGTATTGCTCGCGCGCATAGCGGTCTACGGTGGGACCATCGGTGGCCATGACCTCGAAGCCGGCCGCGGTCAGCTTTCGTTTGGTTTCCGGGTCCGACAATGCGGTCTGGAAATCTTCCGTCAGTTTCCTGACGACCGCAGGTGGGGTGGCTGCCGGTGCGAAGATGCCGATCCACGAGTAGGCCTCGAAGTCCGGGAACCCGGACTCGATGACGGTTGGAACATCGGGCAGGTCGGGCAGGCGGCGCGCGCCCGTCACGGCCAGCGGCTTGATCTTGTTGGCAGAGATCTGGCCCTTCAGGGCCGCATAGCTCAGCAGCGTGATGCTGGACACATTGCCCAGCACTGCCTGGACCGCGGGACCCCCGCCGGCGTACGGCACGTGCATCAACTCGACCCGAGCCTGCCGCTTCAGGTCCTCGGCCACAAGATGGTTCATCGAGCCAAGCCCGGTGGAGGCGTAGCTGTATTTGGACGGCTCACGCCGCGCAGCGTCGAGGAAGCTGCGCAGGTCCTTGCCAGGAACGGTGGGCGATGCGCCGATCACGAGCGGGAAGCGCACGGCAAACGTGACGCCAGTGAAGTCCTTGAACGTGTCATAGGGGAGCCTGGACTTCGCCACGGGGTTGATTGCATGCGTATCGAAGGCGACCAGCAGGGTATTGCCGTCCGGCGCGGATCGAGCCACGTACTGGGTAGCGACCTGGCTGGCTGCGCCGGGCCGGTTTTCGATGACCACGGGCCGCCCGGCCGCCTCCGCCAGTTTCGGCTGGATGATGCGTGCGGCAATGTCGGTGCTGCCGCCGGGCGGGAAGGTGACCACCAGCTTCAGTGGCGTGGCATTGTCAGGCCCTGCTGCTGCCGTTGTCAGCGGCAGCAGCAGGCAGGCAAGGGCCACCACGCCGGCACCAAGCGCTTTCTGGCGGCCTGGTGCCGCAAGTCGGCTAGACATAGATACCTCTCCCATCGTTGAGCTTTGGTTCGGATCAGATAAGCGTTCTGGACATGGCCTGGATGTCAGCCCATCCACTGGCTCACGGGTGCGGCGGTGTCCTGCAGTTCTTGTGAAATCACGTCGACCAGCGCCGGACCATCATGCTCCAGCGCCGCGCGAATCGCGGCATCGAGCTGTCCCGGGTCTTCCACGCGCCAGGCCTTGATGCCGAACGCCTCGGCAACGCGCGCGTGGTCCGTGCGGCTGAAATCGACCGAGAAGTAGCGTTGTTCGTAGCCGGCCTTCTGGCTTGCCTTGATCCAGCCGTAGACGGCATTCGAGAACACGATCATCTTCAGCGGAATCTTGCGTCGCGTCAGCGTTTCCATCTCGCCGCAGGTAAAGCCGAAGCTGCCGTCGCCCATGACCGATACCACGGTCGCACGCGGGCGCCCAACGGCCGCGCCGATCCCGGCCGACATCGAGAAGCCAAGGGCGCCGTGGGCCCGGTTGGTGATGAAATGGCGCCCAGGCTTGCTGGCGTTGTAATACGCGGAGAAATACGGGCAGGGCGTGCCGGGGTCGGCCACCACGACGGCGTCATCCGGCAGCAGCCGGTTGAGGGCATCCACCACGCGTTCCGGCTTGATCGGCACATCGAGCGAGGCTGCCAGCGGTGCGAAGGCGGCAAGCTTGGCGGCACGCGCGGCACCGGCCAGCGCGGCGCCGTCGGCGGCGTCGGACGGGCGGTGGGGCAGGCGGTCGCTCACGGCGGCGTTGAGCGCCTTCAGGGCGAGCAGGGCATCGCCAACCATGGCGACGTCAGTGCGGTAGTTCGCGGCAATCACCATCGGATCCGCATCGAGATGCAGGATTGCGATGTCCCGCGACGGGAAGCGCCAATGCTCGGTGGTGGTCGAGCCGGCGCGGCAACCGATGAACAGCACGGCATCGGCCTTGGCGACGATCTCGCGCGTGGCCATGATGCCGCCATTGGCACCGACCACGCCGGTATTCAGCGGATGGGTGTCGGCCAGGCTGCCTTGCCCGCTGACGGTGGTGCAGACCGGGGCATTCAGCATGCCGGCCAGCGCTTCCAGTTCTGCGCAGGCGCCAGAGATGACCACGCCACCGCCGCAGATGATGACCGGCAGGCGCGCTGCGACCAGCCGCTGCGCTGCCCGTTCGATCTCGGCCGGGTCCGGCGCATAGCGCATGGCAGGGAAGCGGTCGTGGCCAGGCTGCGCCCATACCTCGGCAGCATCCACCTCATGCTTCTGCACGTCGTATGGCAAACACAGGTGCGCGGATCCGGGCTTGCCGGTGGTCATGGCGCGGAAGGCGCCGCGCACCGCGCCCGGGATCTGGTCGGCGCGGTCGATTGTGGTATTCCACTTGGTGAGGGGGCGGTACAGCGCTTCCTGGTCGAGTTCGGTCAGGGGGTACTTGCCGCGCGAGCCGACCGATACGTCCGAGGTAATCCCAAGCACAGCCACTGAAGACTCATTGGCCTCGACCAGACCCGGCAGCAAGTAGGTGGCTCCGCCCCCACTGGGCCCCTCGCATACGCCAACCTTGCCGGTTACGCGGGCATAGGCGTCAGCCATGTAGCCGGCGCTGCGCTCATCGCGCGTCAGGATGTGGTCAATCCCATGGTCGAGGCGGGCCATGGCGTCATAGAAGGGCAGGCTGGTATCGCCGCACAGCCCGAAGACGTGCTTTACACCATTCAGTTGAAGCATTCGGACCATGGCTTCAGCGCCGTTCATCTTCGTCATTCCAGGAGTCTCCAAGTCAGTGTCGAGCAGGCGAGATAAGAATACACTGCAGGATACAATTAAGTATACTTAAACTTGAAGGGATGGATGCGTCACCTGAAGGCTCGGCAGCGTCGGGTATGATCGCGGCCAACGAGGAATATCTATGCAAGCAACCAACGGCATGAAGCCGCTGATCTCCGCTGTCAGGCGCAAACGGGGATCCGATGTCATCAGTCGATTGCGCGAGATGGCGATTTCCTACGAGCTCAAGCCGGGCGAACGACTCAATGAGATCGAACTGGCGGAACGCCTCGGCGTGAGCAGGACGCCAGTGCGTGAAGCGCTGACCCGGCTTGCCACCGAGGGCTTCCTGGTGGAGTCCAGCCGCGGCTATGTGCGCCGGCCGCTCGATATCCAGGAAATGCTGGACCTATACGAAGCACGCGTAACGATCGAGCGCGATTGCCTGCGCCTGGCGTTCGAGCGGGCCTCGGCCGAGAGCATCGAGGAGCTTGCGCGATACCTCGAGCACAGCAAGTCGGTGCCCGCAAATACCCCGATCCCGCAACTGGTGGAACTGGACGAAGGTTTTCACCTGCGCATCGCCGCCATGGCGGGCAACGCCGAACTCAAGCGGATGCTGGTCAGCCTGAACGAACGCATCCGGTTTATCCGCTGGATCGACATGGAGAATATCGGGCGCGATTCCACCCAGAGCGAACACGCTGAAATCGTTCACGCCTTGCAGGCTCACGACTGGGAGAAGGGGGAAAAATGCCTGACTTCGCATATTGCCTTGCGGCGCGAGCAGATCGTCGAGGCCATTGCGAAAGGCCTCACCAGGATCTACCTGGCCGAACAGCGCTAGCGGCCAGCCAATGCCGCCCCATCGGGCAGCCTAAGCTGTCCGGGCCGGTGCGGTCAGGCTCCCGCCATCGTTTCCGCACTGACTTCCCATCCTGCGTCAATGCCACCGGGCAGCATCTGGCCACGGTCCTCGCCAACCTCGGCATCAATCAGCTGATTCAGCTTTTCGTTCATGGCGACTAGTAGTTCCCGTTGCTTTTCGCCTGCCGCCAGGTTGTTCATCTCGAATGGATCGGTCTGCAGATCGTACAACTCAACGTCGTTGAACCGGTAGAGCTCCTCCAGGGTCGTCGGCTTGTTATGCTGCCTGGGGGAAAAATACCGTGCAAAGCTGTAGCGTCCATCGTAGATCGAACGCACTGCGCCGCGCTTCATCAGGTCCGGGCGGATACCGGCCTGCTTGAGCTGGTCGGGCTTGCCACCGCCCTGCAGATGGGCAACAGCCTTGAAAAGAAAATCGCCATCCAGGTAGGCCAGCATGTTGTAGCAAAACAGCGCGCCATCGCGAATGGCGTTTGCTTCGGCTGCCCCAGGCTTTGCGAGCAAGCGGGAAAAATCCTTTCCCGGTAATCCCTTGACGATGGCTGCGCGCTTGTCAGTCGCGACGCCAGTCAATGCAACCAGGGTGGGCGCGATGTCCAGATGCGAGGTGACGGCGCGACACTGCTTGCCACCGTGATAGGCGGGATGGGCAATGACCAACGGCACGTTGTTCTGCTCCCGATAGGAGACAGCGCCTTTTGCATGGAGCTGGTGGGCACCGTCCATGTCACCGTGATCCGATGTCAGGACTACGATGGTCTTGTCGGAAAGCCCTGCAGCATCGAGCGCGGCCAATACGGCAGCGATATTCCGGTCGACATCGCGCATGCAGTTCAGGTAATAGTTGTGCCGCCGGTGCCAGCGCGCGTCTTCATTTGGAATGGCTCCGACCAGGGCGTCGTGCGAGCGCAGGAAATCGCGGTGTGCCGCAGGGCGCCCCGGCGCGTCAAGCGCCTGTTTCCGGCTTGCCGGCAGCATGAATTGCCACTGCTTGCCGTATAGCGGGTCGGCCGGGTCGCGCGCGACATGTGCGAGGCCGCGCATTGCCTGAACCTCGGTGCCGGGCGCGTCGGTGTCGTAGAACATCACGTCGTGCGGGTTGACGAGGTTGACGGCCAGGAACCATGGCTTGCCCTGTGCCGCGAGCTCGCTCCCTTTCCCGCGCAGCCAGCTCACACCCATTGCTGCAATCACCCCGTCGTGCAGGTACCCACCGCTGGTGTGGGCAATAATGTCGCCGATTCCGATGTAGTCGGAAAAGCCATAGGCTTCCATTTCCTGAGTGAAGATCTTGGTTGGCGTGCCAAGCTTGTTGACGGTTTCGAATTCCTTGGTGAGGTGCCACTTGCCCTTGTAGGCGGTGTAATAGCCGGCGTCACGCAGCATGTCACCGAGCGTCCGTATTTCTGTTGACATGCTGCTAATCCACGGGAAGTTCGTGTTGTCGAACATCCGGGTGTGCTGGATGTGCTGGCCCGTGTACAGAACTGAGCGGGACGGGGTGCAAACACATGAATTTATGCGGTGATTGACAAAGGTCGTACCGCGCTTCATCAAGCGTTCATGTGCAGGCAGGCCATAGCCCCTGGGCAACTCGCCAGGTCGGAAGTAGCGCTCCTGGTCAACAAGGATGAACAGGATGTTGTACGGTCCCGAAGGCAGGCTCCCAGCGGCCTGGGCCGCGTCGCTTGCCCCGGCTGGCGCATCCTTGGCATCCGCGCCTGCGCCAAGACCCAGGGCCATGGCCCCAATCCCGGTAGTCAGGAGGAAATCGCGCCGCGCCAATGTGCCGCCAGGCTTGTCGTCGTTGCTCATTGGCTTCTCCCTGCCTGATTGCGCGGCCCATGGCGGGTGGACGCTGTGCTGCCGCAGGCCCGCCCAGGCATGCGTAAGACAGTCTAGCAAGCGCACTTTTTGCCGCCAAGGCAGCGTGCGGCGCCGGCAGGAGGCGATGGTTGGCAACCACACACATTCGCGGCTCAGGCAGTCGAACTACGTTCCGCAGATGATCGGAGTGCGGACAAAATTCCCGACACCCTGGGACTGCGCTTTCCGGTTCACGACATATCCTCGATGGGATCTCGTTGCGAGCGAATCTCCTCAGGACTGAGGACGATATAGCCCAGCGACTTCAGCAACTGCACCGCCTCCAGCTCTGCGTCCAGGTACACCGGCCGTTCCGGGCGGCGCGGGCGCGGCGCGGGGGGCAGCCACGCGGCGCTGGCTTGCACGGCGGGCGCTGCCTGGCCGTCAGACCATCGCGCGGTCAGGATGCGGCAATGCTCCAGGTTGGGCTTCCAGGCAACGTCCACGGCGGCATTGAACCTGGCGGTGCAAAGCCGCAAGCGCTTCAGCGCCTTCAGCCAGTTGATGAAGGTATCGCGTTCCGGTGGCTGGTAGCCCTTCAGCAAGGTAGCCAGGCTGTCCTGCGCAGTGGCGCTGTCGGCCGCCTGGTCGTCTTCGAGCAGGGCTAGCTCAAGTGCCACGTGCTGGCGGCCGTCGTGGTCATAGATTGCGCAGTCGGCGTCCAGCACGCCTTCGCGCAGCAGCTCGCACAGCAGTACCCAGGCCCTTGGATTCTTGTCGAACCGGCCTTCGAGGGTCGGGTCGATCTGGCTGAGGATCTCCGGGATCGGGCGCGCCTCGCCTGACTGGATGGCCAGGGCGAATGCCATCGCGTTGTCTGACGGCCTGGCACCGCTTGCCAGCATCTGCAATGACGTTTCCCAGAGTTCGCGGATTTCTGCCGCGGTATCCACGGCATGCATCCATGCATAGTCCTCCAGCGCCGCGCACAGCCTGCGCGCAGGCCTGGCCAGCTGGCCGGCCAGCGTCCTGATAAACCCCGTGCAATGCGCGCAGCGGCATTCCAGCCGGCCCGCATGCAGGAAACCGGCGTACAGCCGTTCCTGGTGTCCGCAGTGTGCGCATTCGAGTGAGAAACCGCCTTGCCGTGCCGGCCGCTGCGAGGCCAGCAGCCCGTCGACCTGATAATGCGCCAGTCCGTCGCAGCACGGGCAGATCCATTGCAGCTTGTGCGCGCCGTCCCGAGGCCGCGCGGCCCGGTCGAACTGGCGCTCGATGGCGCTGCGCGGAATTCCCTGCGCGCGCCCGACCACGTCTGCGCTGTAGCGCCAATAGCAGTACGAGTGGGCGGCAGCGGCCACCTCCGGAGAGAGGCGCTGCAGATCCGGCAGCAGGCGGGGGCTGTGCCGGATCTCGTCGGCCATCGCATCGATCAGCGCTGGCCCGTCCGGCATCACCGCCTCAAGGGCGGCGCGGCTCTGTTCCAGGAAATCGGGCACGAAGACCCGGCGGATATAGTCCTCGTTCTCGAGCCAGAACAAGTGGCCGGGGAGGGCTTCCAGTACGTCAACCCCTTCCCTGACTTCCGACATGCCGGCGCAGGCGAGAAACGTGAACGGCTTACTGAACAGGAAAGCGTCTGTCATGTTGTCGTCAACGGAGAATCCCGCCCACGAGCTGGCAATATGCCTCGTGTGCGATGGGTCACCACCCCGTGACTCGGCCAAGCAAGCGCACGGAAAGCGCAATCCGGATGGCGCTTTCCGTTCCGGGGACTTCCCCCTTCTTGTTTTCAGATCCGTCGGACCTGTGCGGATTTTGCATCTGCCGCATTGGACAGCATAGGCGAACCTGACGCCTCGTTACAGAGGAATTCCTTTTCTTGACGTCCTCGTCCTACGGCCAGGGAGACCAGCCCGGGCGCTGTTGTCATCCTGATTCAATCGCTTTAGGACCCGCCTGGCCTTGTCCTCGCAATCTTCACCTTGCCTGTTGCCGTTGATCTCGTCGATCAGTGCGCCCGCGCTGCGGTCGATCACCTGAAGGAACAAGATGCCGGGCTCCCTGGCCAATGGCCGTCGTCAAATTCCAGCTCAAACGGCTCAGCGAGGGGCGTGTCACGGATCCACGCATCTCGCCCCTCACGGCGCCAGTGTTGCAGCACCTCGTGCCAGACGCGGCGCTATCGCGGATAGACGACGCAGAGGGCCGGTGCTCGGCATGTCGCAGGACACAATGGAGTGACCTGCGGTGCCTTTTCTGAACCCGCTACCTGCCAGTATTCTGTCTCGATGTGATCCTTTCGATCAAATAAATGATTGAACTAGTCAAATTCAGTCAGCTGCACTACACTCTGATGATATTTGATCGATTCGATCAAATGTTTGCTCGAAACATACAAGGCCGCATCCTCAGCGGCAGGAGACAACCATGCAGATTTCTATCAAACGCGCCATCGAGCGCGTGCCCGGCGGCATGATGATCGTGCCGCTGCTGATCGGTTCGCTCGTTGCCACGTTCGCGCCGGATGGGCCGAAGTTTTTTGGATCGTTTACCGGCGCGCTTTTTACCGGTGCCCTGCCCATCCTCGCGGTGTTCTATGTCTGCATGGGGGCAAGCATCAACATCAAAGCCACGCCTTACATTCTCAAGAAGGGCGGCGTGTTGTTCGGCACCAAGGTCGGCACGGCAATGGTGTTGGGCGTGATCATGGGGCACTTCCTGGGCGAGGCGCCGATCAGTGCCGGGATGTTTGCCGGCCTGTCGACGCTTGCCGTGGTGGCCGCGATGAACGACACCAACGGCGGCCTGTACATGGCGCTGATGGGCCAGTACGGCAAGCCTGAAGACGTGGGCGCCTACAGCATCATGTCGCTCGAGTCCGGCCCGTTCCTGACGATGGTGACGCTGGGCGTGGCGGGTTTGTCCGCGTTCCCATGGCCGACGATGGTCGGCAGCATTCTTCCGCTCATGCTCGGCATGTTGCTGGGCAACCTGGATCGGGAGATGCGCGATTTCCTGGGTAAGGCCGTGCCGGTCATGATTCCCTTTTTCGCACTGGCGCTGGGCGCAGGCCTGGACCTGCACAAGGTCTGGCAGGCGGGCATGCTGGGCCTCGGCCTTGGTGTTGCCGTGGTGGCCGTCACCGGCTGCGCGCTGTACTTCGCTGACCGCCTCACCGGCGGCACGGGTGTGGCAGGTGTCGCAGCCGCCAGCACCGCCGGCAATGCCGCCGCCGTGCCGACGCTGGTAGCGGCGGCTAATCCGGTCTACGCAGAATCGGCCAAGAGCGCCACGATCCTGGTGGCCGCCTGCGTGGTGGTCACCGCCGTACTGACGCCATTGGTGACCGCCTGGATTGCCCGCCGCGTGGCGGGCAAGGAGGCCGAGGCGTTGGTGAGGACCGCCGCATGAGCTGGCTTATCATCGCCGACGACCTGTCAGGCGCTGCAGACTGCGCGATCGGCTACGCCATGTCTGGCGCCCGGACCGTTGTAACGCTGGAGGCGGCGCCTGCGGGCGCGGACCTGTCGCAGGCCGACGTAGTGGCTTGCGACGTCGACAGCCGCCGCATGGCGCCCCAGGAGGCGGCGGCGCGCAATCTCGAAGCCTGGCATCGCGGCCAGGGCGCCAGCCGGCGGCTGTACAAGAAGATCGATTCCACGTTGCGAGGCAACTGGGCTGCCGAAACCGCGGCGCTGGCGCCGCTGGCCGGCCTTGCCATCGTCGCGCCGGCCTTTCCGGCCACTGGCCGCACCACGGCCGGCGGCTGCATGTTCGTGAACGGCCAGCCGCTGGAAGACTCCGACATCTGGCGCCTGGAAGCGCTTACCGGACGTGCCGACCTTGTCGCGCTGCTGGCCGCGCGGGGGCTGCGGGCGACCCTGTTGCCGCTGGACACGGTGCGTGCGGGTGACGCGACCCTGCGGCTAACCATCGCCGGACTGGCGCGCGAAGGTGTGCGGGCGGTAGTCTGCGATGCGCAGACGGAGCAAGACCTGGCGGCGCTCGCCGCGGCCACGGCGCAGCTCGACGTCCCCGCATTCTGGGTCGGCTCGGGCGGCCTGGCTCGTGCGCTGGCTGCACCATGCCTGTTCGAGGGCGGTGCGCCGCAGCCGCTGCCTGCCCCTGAGGGCGGCCCGGTCTTGACGCTGGTCGGCAGCCTCTCGGGCATCTCCGGGCGACAGGCCGCTTGCCTGCGCGAACGCACCGGGATGCAGTCGCTGGTGGTTCCGCCGCGGATCTTGCGTGAAGGCGCGGGCCACGCTGACTGGGACGCCGCGCAGCAATCGATCACCGGATGCCTGCGGGCTGGCCGCGACCTGCTGGTCAGCATTGGTCGCGACGACGCGTTCGACCCGGGCGAAGGGCCGCGCCTGAGCGCCGCGCTGGCGCAATTGTCCCTGCCCGGCTTCCAGCATACGCGCGGCCTGATCGCCACCGGCGGCGAGACGGCCCGGGCCATGCTCTCGGCGGCCGGCATCGGCGCCCTGATGCTGCGGCGCGAAGTCGAGCCCGGTGTGCCGTTGTCCGACACCCCTGCGCTGCCCGGCCTGCCCGCGCGTCGCGTTGCTACCAAGGCCGGCGCATTCGGCTCCGAGGCCGCTCTGTGGCATGCCTGGCAGGCTATGACTGAATCCCGCGCGCCGTCAGCCTGACGGCGCGCCGCGCCACACTCGACAAGAGACACATCAATGAGCGACTACCTCCCCGTCATCGGTATCACCATGGGCGATGCCACAGGCATCGGCCCCGAAGTCATCGTCAAGAGCCTCGCGCATGACAGCGTTCGTGCGCAATGCCGCCCGCTCGTCATCGGCGACGCGCGCCGGCTGGAAGTGGCCGGCCGGCTCGTCGGCTCCCCGCTCAAGCTGCGCGCCATCCAGGCCCCGGAGGAAGCGCGCTTCCAGTCCGGCACCATCGACTGCATCGACCTGGGCCTGATCCCGGAAGGCCTGCCCTTCGGGAAGCTGTCCGCCGTCGCCGGTGATGCCGCCTTCCGCTACATCGAGCGCGCGGTGGCGCTGACCCGCGACGAGAAGATCGATGCGATCTGCACAGCGCCGCTGAACAAGGAAGCCCTGCACGCGGGGGGTCACAAGTTTCCCGGCCACACGGAAATGCTGGCGTACCTGACCGGCACCCCGGAGGTGTCGATGATGCTGGTGGCGCCGAAGCTGCGCGTGATCCACGTCACCACGCACATCGGCCTGCTCGACGCCATCCGCAAGATCGAGCCGGGGCTGGTCCAGCGCACCATTGAGCGCGGCCATCAGACGCTGCAGCGCGCTGGCATTGCAGCGCCGCGTATCGGCGTGTGCGGCATCAATCCGCACGCCGGCGAGAACGGCCTGTTCGGCCACGGCGAGGAGGAGGAAAAAATCATCCCGGCGGTCGAGGCCTTGCGCGCGCGCGGCCGGGACGTGGAAGGTCCGCTGCCCGCCGACACGCTGTTCTATCGCGCCGGCCGCGGGGACTTCGATCTGGTGGTGGCGATGTACCACGACCAGGGCCACGGGCCGGTCAAGGTGCTCGGCCTGGAGGCCGGCGTCAACATCACGGTGGGCCTGCCGGTCATCCGCACGTCGGTTGATCACGGCACCGCCTTCGACATCGCCGGCAAGGGGATCGCCGACGAACGCAGCCTGCTGGAGGCGCTGCGCCAGGGCGCTGAGCTGGCCACGCGCCGCGCCTGAGCCATCGGCGTACGCCGGGGCTGCCGGCTCCTGTAAGATCGGGGATCGTTGAGGATCCCCCATTTTCATTTCGCCTGCCATGAAAGCCGCCGACCGCCGCCGCGCCATTCTCGAACTCGTGCTCTCGGGCGAGGTCGCCAATGTCGAACAGTTGACCGGCAGCCTCGGGGTATCCGTGGCCACGGTGCGCCGCGATCTGACCGCGTTGGCTCGCGAGGGTCGCATTGTGCGGACCTATGGCGGCGCCGCCGCGCTGATGCAGGTGGGCGGCCACGAGCCCGAGGCTTCGCTTGAGGAGCGCAAGTCGCTGCAGCGTGAGCAGAAGGAAGCCATTGCCCGCCTGGCGGCGAGCTTCGTGCAGGACGGCGACGCCGTGCTGCTCGATAGCGGCACCACGGCCGCCGCGCTGGCTCGGCAGCTGGGGGCGCGCGAGGACCTCCATGTCTATACCACCAACCTGCTGGCCGTCACCGCGCTCACCGGCCTGCCCGGCATCCGCGTGACGCTGATCGGCGGCGACGTGCGCCCCTCCAGCATGGGCACCTTCGGTCCGCTGGCCCAGGTAACGCTGTCGCGCATCAGCGTCGACAAGGCGTTCCTTGGCGCGGACGGCGTGGTTGCAGGCGTGGGGCTGTGCGAAGCCAGCGCGGAGCAAGCCTACCTGAAGGAGTGCATCGTCCGCCAGGCGGCCGATATCTTTGTGCTGGCCGACGCTACCAAGCTGGGCCGGGCACAGCAGCAGCACTGGACGCCGCTCGACCGCGCATGGACGTTGATTACCGATGCGGCGGCCACGGCCGAGCAGTTGGAACCGTTCCAGGCATTGAAGCAGGTACGTGTGGCGGTCGCCCCCGACTGATTCCCCGCGCGCAGCTGCTGCTGAGAAGCGCTAATTCTGCGAGCGACGCCCCGTCAGGTGATCGCGCCAAGCTGCCAGGGAACGAACTCGTTCTGGCCGTAACCGTGCAGTTCGCTTTTTGAGCGCTGTCCCGAAGCCGTCGCCAGCATCAGGCGGAAGATCTCTTCCCCAAGCTCGTCGATCGTCTGCGAGCCATCGATCACGGTGCCGCAGTTGATGTCGATATCCTCCTGCTGGCGCTGCCACAAGGCAGTATTGGTGCCGAGCTTCAGGGACGGGGACGGTGCACAGCCATAGGCGGAGCCGCGCCCGGTGGTAAAGCAGATCAGGTTGGCGCCGCCGGCCACCTGCCCGGTCGCCGAGACCGGATCGTAGCCAGGGGTGTCCATGAAGACCAGGCCAGCCGCCTCCACCGGCTCTGCGTAGCGGTATACGTCGACCAGGTTGGTGGTGCCGCCCTTTGCCACGGCACCGAGCGATTTCTCCAGGATGGTGGTGAGCCCGCCCGCCTTGTTGCCGGCGGACGGGTTGTTGTCCAGGCTGGCGTTCATGCGCGTGCAGTAGGCTTCCCACCAGCGGATCCGGTCGAGCAGCTTGTGCCCGACTTCCGGCGAGACGGCACGGCGCGTCAGCAAATGCTCGGCGCCATAGATCTCCGGCGTCTCCGACAGGATGGCGGTACCCCCGTGCGCCACCAGCCGGTCGACGGCTGCGCCAAGCGCGGGATTGGCGCTGATGCCGGAATAGCCGTCGGAGCCGCCGCATTGCAGTCCGACCACCAGGTGGCTGGCATCGACGGGCTCGCGTCGCACCCGGTTGGCGTCGGTCAGCATCGCCTTGATCTGCTCGATGCCTGCCGCCACCGTACGGGCCGTGCCGCCGGTGGCCTGGATGGTCATGGTTTTCAGCGCGGCGCCGCGCGCCAGTCCCTCGCTGTCGAGCAGGCCGTCGATCTGGTTGGTTTCGCAGCCCAGCCCGACGATCAGCACGGCTGCAAAGTTGGGGTGGCGCGCATAGCCCGACAACGTGAGCCGCAGCAGCGCCAGGCCTTCGCCTTCGCCATCCACCGCGCAGCCTTGCCCGTGCGTCAGGGCCACTACGCCATCCACGTTCGGGTAGTCTGCCAGCGCATGCGGATTGAGCTCGCGCCGGAAATGCTCGGCGATGGCGCGTGCCGCGGTGGCCGAGCAATTGACGGAGGTAAGGATGCCGATGTAGTTGCGCGAGCCGACCCGCCCATCGGCGCGAACGATGCCCATGAATTGCGCGCGCTGCGCCGCGACCGGGGCAGGGCGCTTACCGGTGCCAAACGCGTAGTCGCGCTCGAACTCGCCGATGGCCAGGTTGTGGGTGTGGACGTGCTCGCCAGGCGCGACCGGGCGAGTGGTGAAGCCGATGACCTGTCCGTAGCGGCGCACCGGCGCGCCAGCCTCGAGTGCGCGCACTGCCAGCTTGTGCCCTGCGGGCACCAGGCCGCGTACCACCAGGCCTGCGCCGAGGCGCGCGCCTGCCACCAGTTGCGCACGCGCGATGACGACATCGTCATCCGGATGCAGCCGTATGACGGGTTCGGCGGCGGTTGCTGCTTCCTGTTCCAGGACGACGCTCATGCTGCGGCCTCCAGATCGTGCGCGCCTTGCAGCGCGGCGCGTGTCGGCACGCCGTCGACCAGGCGCGGCAGCTGCCACGGGTTACGGTCGCGCAAGGCCGGTGGGAGCACGGAATCGGGATAGTTCTGGTAGCACACCGGGCGCAGGAAGCGCTCGATGGCAGCGCTGCCGACGGAGGTGCCGCGCGCATCGGTGGTAGCCGGGTAGGGGCCACCGTGGACGATGGCGTCGCTGACCTCCACGCCGGTCGGATAACCGTTGAAGAGCAAACGGCCGACCTTGCTTTCCAATAGCTCGATCAGCGCGGCGTGGTGATGGAGGTCACCGTCGTCGGCCATCAGCGTGGCCGTAAGCTGGCCGCGCATCCGTTCGGCAAAGGCCAGGAAGTCATTTTCGGAATCCAGCGCGACGATCACCGTCGACGGGCCGAATACCTCCTCCTCCAGCGGACGATTTTCCGCAAACAGCACGCTGCGATCTGCCTTCAGCAGATGTCCGCCAATGCGGCCGTCAGCTTGCTTTGACACCAGGACTTCCACGCCGGGGACTTCGCGCAAGCCGGCCAGCCCGCGCTGGAAATTCTCCCGGATGTCGGCGCCCAGCATGGGCTGCGGTTCGGCCAGCGCCAGTGCCGTGCCAAGTTCGGCGACGAACGCATCGAATGCCGGTGAGCGGATGCCAAGCACCACCCCCGGGTTGGTGCAGAGCTGGCCGCAGCCGAAGGTGACCGAGGCCGCCAGTTCGCGCGCAATCTGCGCGCCGCGCGCGGACAGTGCCGAGGGCATCAGGATCACCGGGTTCACGCTCGACATCTCCGCAAACACCGGAATCGGATCCGGCCTCGAGTGCGCCAGATCGAACAAAGCCCGGCCCGCAGCCAGTGATCCGGTAAAGCCTACTGCCTTGATGTGCGGCGTCCGTACCAGTGCCGCCCCGGCGGCTGCGGTGCCGAACACCATGTTGAAGACGCCCGCCTGCGCACCGCAGCGCGCGATCGCGCGTTCGATCGCATTGGCAACGTATTCAGACGTGACCATGTGGCCCGGATGCGCCTTCACCACCACCGGGCAGCCCGCTGCCAGCGCCGAAGCCGTGTCGCCGCCGGCCACCGAGAATGCGAGCGGGAAATTGCCTGCGCCGAAGACCGCCACCGGACCCACGCCGACGCGGTACTGCCGCAGGTCGGGTCGCGGCAGCGGCTGGCGTGCAGGCTGCGCGCGGTCGATGCGGACATCGAGGAAGTCGCCGCGCCGTACCGTGGCCGCGAACATGCGCAGTTGATTGCTGGTGCGCTTGCGCTCGCCTTCCAGCCGCGCCGGCGGCAGGGCGGTCTCGCGGCTGGCCGCCGCGATGAACGCCTGGTCCAGCGCATCGATTTCATCGGCAATGGTCTCCAGCAGCGCGGCGCGTTCGGCCGGGCTGGTGGCGCGCAATGCGGGGAAGGCCTGGTGCGCGGCCAGCGCGGCTGCTGCAGCGTCGGCTTCGGTGGCTTCCTGGAAGCTGACCGGGTGCCGCTCGCCGGTCACGGCGTCGATGCTGAACAGCGGGGTGCCGGCAGCACGGCGTTCGCCGCCGATGTAGTGAAGTCCGAGGATGGTCATGTCAGGGTGTTTTGGTGCAGGGAATACGGGACACAGTCAGGCCGCCTCGGAGGAGCCAAGCCGCAATGTCGCGGTGCGGCGGGCCCGTGCGCCGATGCTCATCAGCAGCAGCACACCGACCACGCCTGCGATGGCCAGGGCCAGCATGCCCGCTTGCTGGCTATGGAATGCGGATTCGACCGCGGTCTTCAGCGTCGGCGCGATAAAGCCACCGAGATTGCCCAGCGCACCGATCAGGGCGATGCCGCTGGCCGCGGCGGTGCCACTCAGGTACGCGGTGGGCAGCGTCCAGAACAGCGGCTGGACCACGACAAAGCCGACGGTAGCCAGGCAGAACGCCATCAGCACGGGCGCCAGTTCGTGCCCCAGCGTCGACAGTGCGATGCCGGTGGCCGCCATGGCGAGCATGGCCATGGCGAATTCCCGTTGCTTGCCCCTGGCATCCGCAATGCCGGTGATCAGGCGCAGGGAAACCAGCGCGCACAGCCACGGAATCGCGGTGAGCAGGCCGACCTTGGCACCGATCGCTGTGCCGGTCAGCTCGGAAATACGCGTCGGCAGGTAGAAGATGACGCCGTAGACGCTGACCTGGATGGCGAAGTAGATGGCGACGAAACGCAGCACTTGCCAGTTGCCCAGCGCGCTCAGTGCGGTTGCCGGGCCATGCGCGGTCTTCTGGTTGTCTTCCGCGGCGATAGCGGCTTCGAGCGCAGTCTTCTCGTCGGCGTTCAGCCACTTGGCATCGCGCGGCTTGCTGACCAGGTAGAAGAAGGCGATCACGCCCACCACGGACGCCGCCAGGCCTTCGATGATGAACATCCATTGCCAGTTGCGCAGGCCCAGCTGGCCACCCATCACATCGAGCAGCAGCCCCGAGACCGGCCCGCCCAGCACCAGTGCCACCGGCAAGCCGAAGTAGTAGACGCCGAGCGCCTTGCCGCGCTGGCTGGCAGGGAACCAGTAGGTCGAGTACAGGATCACGCCCGGCGAGAAGCCCGCCTCGGCGACGCCAAGGATAAAGCGCAGCACGTAGAACGAGGTCTCGTCATGCGCGAACATCATGGCCGCCGACGCCAGCCCCCAGGTGACCATGATGCGGCTGAGCCAGACCCTGGCGCCGACCCGGTGCAGGATCAGGTTGCTGGGGATTTCGAAGACGGCATAGCCGATGAAGAAGATGCCGGCGCCAAGCGCATAGGCCGCATTGCCGATATTGGAATCGACCATCAGGGCTTGCTTGACGAAGCCGACGTTGGAGCGGTCGAGCATCGACAGCGCGAACATCAGTGCAAGGAAAGGAGCGAGGCGCAGGCGGGCCTTGCTTACCGCGCTTGCGAGCGGATCGCGGTTGGCAGCTTGAGTCTGCATGGGTTTGTCTCCGGTACGAAGCCGCGCCGCGGCCTCATGTCATGGATTGCGGCATCCCCGTCTTTTGCTTGCGCGAGGGTTGCTGCGGTGTTCAGGGCGGGGCGCCGTGGCGCCCGTTCAGAAATCGCCGTTCAGAAAGTGGTGTGGCCACGTGCGGCCAGGTTGGCCATCAGGGCGCGTACGCCGAACGTCCACGGAGTGATACGGTCGCTGCGGCCCACGCGGTTGACCAGGCTGCCGAGCTGGCGGCTGGAGATGGTGACAAGATCACCATCCTTGTGGGTGAAGCCGCCGCCCGCGGTGTCGCGGTCTTCCACCGGCGCGAACAGCGTGCCGAGGAACAGCATGGCGCCATCAGGATACTGGTGGGTCGCCCCCATTGCCTGCTCGGCCAGCTCCAGCGGGTCGCGCGTGATCTGGTCCATCGAGCTGGTGCCGGACAACACGAAGCCGTCCAGGCCATCGACGCGCAGATCCACCGTCGCCCGCCGCACGTCGTCGAGCGAGAAGCTCTGGTCGAACAGGCGCAGGAACGGACCGATCGCGCAGGAGCCGTTATTGTCCTTGGCCTTGCCCAGCAGCAACGCACTGCGGCCCTCGAAGTCGCGCAGGTTGACGTCATTGCCCAGCGTGGCGCCGAGCACATCACCGCGGCTGTTGATGGCCAGCACGATCTCGGGTTCCGGATTGTTCCATGCCGAGCCGGGATGCAGGCCGATTTCCGTGCCGGTGCCAAGCGCCGAAAGCAGCGGTGCCTTGGTGAAGATCTCGGCGTCCGGGCCGATGCCCACCTCAAGGTATTGTGACCACATGCCATGCTCGATCAGCAAGGCCTTGAGTTCGCCCGCCTCGCGGGAACCCGGCCGGATCCGGGACAGGCGCTCGCCCACCAGCGCCTGGATCCGGTTGCGGACCTCGGCGGCGCCTTGCGGGTCGCCCTTGGTCTGCTCTTCGATGACACGCTCGACCAGGCTGCCGGCAAAGGTCACGCCTGCCGCCTTGATCACCTGCAGGTCGCATGGCGCCAGCAGGCGGGCCACGCTGTCGCTGCCGCGCGGATCGGCCGTGTTGGCCAGCAGGTCGTCGAGCTTGCCGATCCAGCGGCCGGGCGTATTGTGCACGACCGTCACCGGGTCGCCCTGTTCGAGCAGGGTGCTCATGGTCGGAGCGACATCCGATATGTCGAATACCCCATCCGGCCGCAGGACCACGACAGCCGGGCCGGCCGGAGCGCCGTCACTGGCCGGGATCCATGCGCGGCCGACCAGCGTCCCCGCCAGCCCGTCGGCAGGAAGCGTTTGCGTTGCGCTGAGCGTGAGCGGCAATGCCATCGATTGTCTCCACCTGATGTTGTTGTCATGAGCGCCGCGACCACCGTGGCGTCGGGTGGAACTCTACGTGGCAGTCCCATAAACATCCAATCGATTATTGGGTAGAATCGATTCCGTTTAGTTATTGATTCAGCCGGGTTTACCCCTTCATGGCCAGACAGACTGCTTCCGCCCCTTCCGCCGTGCTCGCCAAGCTGCGCTTCCGGCACCTGCAGCTGTTGGATGTGCTGGGACGCAGCCGCAACCTGCGCATCGCGGCCGAGCAATTGCATATCACCCAGCCGGCTGCCACGAAGATACTGAGCGATATTGAAGACACCCTGCAGGCCAGGCTGTTCGATCGCTTGCCAAGGGATATGCGCCCGACCGAACTGGGCGAGTTCGCGCTGCGCTACGCGTCGACGGCGCTGGCCGAGCTCGGCAAGTTTGTGAGCGAGCTGGAAGCGCTACGGGCCGGCGGGCACGGCCACCTCACCGTTGGCGCGATTTCGGCGTCGGCCGCGCAGGTGGTGACCACGGCGATCCGCGAGATCCTGCAGCAGCGCCCGCGGCTGGTCGTCAAGCTGATCGAGCAGAGCAGTGACCAGCTCGCCGTCTGGCTGGAGGACCGGAAGCTGGATATCATGGTCGGGCGTCTGACCGAGCCACGGCACCAGGCGATCTTCGATTTCGAGGCACTGTCGCCAGAGCCGGTATGGGTCGTCTGCCGGCCGGGACATCCCCTGCTGGACAGGCCCACGCTGGAAATTGCCGACATCGGCGCATGGCCGTGGATCCTTTACCCGCAGCTCACCGCCATCCGGCAACTGTTCGATGAAACCATTGCGGCGGCAGGCATCCAGGGCCTGGTCGGCATGGTGGAAACACCGTCAATCTTTTCCACCCTGGAACTGCTGCAGGCGACGGATATGCTTTCGCTGCAGCCGCGCGCCGTGGTCGAGCGCTTCGTCGCGGAAGGCATGCTGGCGCACGTGCCGGTGCCGATCCGGCGCGCCATGTCGAGCTACGGCATTGTCACCCGCAAGAATGAGCTGCCGTCGGAGGCCATGCTGCAGTTCATGGCGGCACTACGGGCGGCGGCCCGGTGAGACGGCACGGGGATCGGAGATAGCAGGCGGGTCGGATGCGCTGGCCCGGTGTAGACGTGAATATTGCTCCCTGGTATTCGAAATGTCCGTGGCCCTCGAAAGCGGCAACGGACCGTCATCAGCCAGGGCCCATGCACGCACCAAGTTCGCTCAGCAGGTGAGCGAGGCTGGCCTGGCTGCCGGTCTCGGTCTTGTTGAAGATCGCCTTGAGCTGGCTGCGGGCAGTCTCGTGGCGGATTCCGAGCCGCGCGCAGGCTTCGGGCAGCCCGATGCCCGCGGTGAGCACGGTCGCCAGTCGAACCTCGGATGCGGTGAGGCCATACAGTTCGCGTAGCACGCCCGCCAGCAGGGGCTGGGGCGGAGCAGCGCCGACCTCGCGGACTGCAACCAGGGCGGCGGGGCGCTGCCATCGGCTGGCCAGGCGATGGGCCGGCGGCAGCGGCAGCACGATGACGCTTGCGCTGTGCCCGCTATCGTCACGGGCATGCGCGGCCTGGGCCGGCATGGCCGCTTCAGGGCTGCAGGCCGCAGCCAGCATCTCCCGGAACGGCCGGCTCAGGCACCAGTCGTCATGGCACGCCCGGGCTCCGGGCTCACCCTGCTTGCCCGGCAACAGCCGCCTCACCCAGTGTTCGCCACGGGCATTGCTGAGCAGCACCTTGCCGTCGGGCGCGACGACGATCAGGCCAAAGGGGAGTCGTTCCAGCACTTGCGCAGACAGTTCACCGAGCATGGTGACGTCCAGCGTGCGCTCGCGCAGGCTCAGTGCCTGACGCAGGTGCGGGATGGCCCAGCCTAGCCGGCGCGCGTCGTCAGCGTGGAACGGTTGTTGTCCGAGCGGCTTTTGCAGCGACAAATAGATTTCGCGGTGCGGCTTGCGCTCGACCAGGCAGCCCATGACGGAACTCAGATTGAACCCGTGCATGAACTCGCTATAAAAGGGCAGCCGGCTCATATTTGCCAGGCCCAGGTCGCGCGAATCGATATACCAGTCACCCACCGCCATCTGGCGCGTGTATGTCCGCGACGGGTCCTCGGCCTGGTAGTGGTCGTTGTAGGCGTCGACCAGTTCCTGGTTCAGGGCATGGATCTCGCTGACCCGCAACCGCTGGCTGAGCGCGTCGAACTCCACCAGCGCGGCGTGCATGCTTTCACTGGCATCGCGCAGCAGGGCCAGGCTGGACTGCCAGGCGGTTTCGTCAAGGATGCCCTCGTACAGACCTCGTATGGTCTGATGCATCACTTCTTCTTTCATCGCGCTCCCCCTGGGCGCCTGCGCCGCGCACCTGCCGGGGGGGTTACCCCGCGCGGCCTGATTGCCCGCCTTGCTCTGTCTGACTTGTCCCCCATTCGGGGGGATAGAAGGACAATACGAGATCCGCCACGCCCGTACTTGCGGTTTCTTGCGAATAATTCTGGGGAGCAGGCTTGTGCGTCGGCTGTCAGGTCAGGCTTGCCTGGCCTGCACATGCGCATTGCGGCGGAAATCGCTTGGCGATGCCCCGCTGAACTTGCGGAAGGCAGCGAAGAATTGTGTGTAGGAATCGAACCCGCTTGCGGCCGCCACATCGGACAGGGACATATCGGGGTGGCGCCGTATCAGTTTGCGCGCATACTCGACGCGGCAACTCAGCACGTATTGCCAAAGGCTGACCTGGCGCGTCTTGCGGAACATCCGGCACAGGTGGAAGGGGCTGATATGAACCGCTGCGGCGATCGCGTCGATGGTGAGCGGCTGAGACAGGTGGGCGAGGATGAAATCGTCCAGCCGCGCCAGCGTGTGCCTGGACAAAAGACCCCGTTGCCGGGCTGCCAGAGCGCTTGCGTCCTGCCTCCCGCCGCCATAGAGGAGGCCCACGCGCAGGCTGATGGCCAGCAGCAAGGATTGGTCGAGCAGGCTTCCGCCCACGCTGCCGCCCCGGACATGGGCGTCCAGCGCCAGCACCAGTTGCACCAGGCCATTGTCGGCGCCGCCGGCGAAGTCCGAGCGCAGCTCGGGCGCGCTGCGTTCGTGCGTCTGTTCATGCGCCAGGACAACGGCATCGGGCCGCACGGAAAAATAGATGGCATCCAGCGGGGCTGACCAGGCGCTGGAAAGCGCATCGCCTGCGGCGCGAAAATAGACCTGGTTTGGCGCCATCGCCCCGTCCAGGCGCCGCCCGTTGACGTGCCAGCGGATCGCGACGGGATGCCGGCCGATCGGGACGGCCAGGCAGTGCACGGGCATGACCGTGGTGTCCAGGGCGCCGGCGGGCAGCAGGTGGCGCTCCAGTACAAAGCCGTCCCAGTGAGAAGTCGCGCTGCCATAGCGCGGCGTGGTAGGGATCGCTGGCATGGTGCCGCCGGCCGTTGTAGCCAGCAACTGGGTGCGTGGAGGAGTCTGGCCCATGGTTGGCGCGGGTCAACCCGCTCCCAACATCGCGGGCAAGGCGAGATATACGGTATTTTTCATCTTTTTGTACCGTCACCTTTCGCTACTGCCTTGGCGGCAGGTCGTGCGCTATGTGTGGAGCGAGTATATACAGCTTGTGGTCGCTTTAGCGGTTTGGTGGCGTTCCAGCAAACTGCCGCTTCCGACCCTGAGCAGCCTCTCGACTACTGCAGGGGGCGGCTTCGGCAGTCGAGGGGGCCGGGCCATGCAGCAAATTGCCAACAGTCTGGGCGGCCCGGTTTCGAGTTCAACCCTTCTTTTGCCGGATCAACTGCATCAGCTCCTCGCGGTCTGCTTCCAGAATGGACCGGACCGACGTTGAGGGCCGGCGCCTGGCTCGATCCATGAAGGCTTCCGGCAGGAAGTAGTCCGACAGCGCGTCCATGCGTTTCGGCCCGAGGCGGTTGCCCAACCACTCGGCCACATCGCTATCGAAGAACGGGAAGTTCTGCTTCGAAGGCCGATGCACGGCGATCGCCCTCAACTTCGTGGTGTTGATGATGTCTGATACGTCGCCGTCGAAGCTGAGCACCTCCGCCACATAGAAGTCCACGTGAGGAGCCTGGTCAGGAGTGACGGAGGTCAAGGCATCCAGGGCGCGAGGAATGTACATGTCCCAAGCGCAGTTTCTGATCAGCGCGAGGGGATCGGCATGGTTCTGGATGGAATTGAGCTTCCTGGAGATCCTTGATCGGTTGCTGCGCAGCAGGATGTCACCGCAGACGATCAGCTCCCGTAGCATGATTGTGGACAGTTCTTCGTGCATGTACTCGACCAACTGCGCCAGCTTGTGCTCCTTGGCCTTGTTGGAACTCAGCTCGATGATCTGGCTCCGAACCAGGATCGCCTCCATCAGATCGAGCTGGTCCTCCAGGCCGGCGAAAAGCCCAGCCTTCAGGTTCCGTTCGAATTCCGCCATCAGGCCGGTGGCAAAATTCTCTGCACTCTCACGGAACTCCGCGCGGAAGCGCCGACCCCATTCCGCAGTCAGCTTGCTGCCGGAGGACGACAGCGCATGGATCGCGGCTACTGACTCTTTGCATCTGGCGACCGTCTCATCGTTCCAGGACCGGAGCGCCTCCCACAGATACAGATAGGGGTTGAGCTGTTGCAGCCTTGGTCCGATCTGGTTGATCAGATCAGCCCGGTTCAACGCTTCCGGAGACGGGTTGTCCTGGTAGGCGATCTTGCGAATATAGGTGGCCGCATTGGAGTCTACGAACATGGCCGAGCCGCCGTGAAAGCCCATTTGCCCGGATTGCGAGACAAATGGCGCGTCCATCAGCCATAGCGATTTCCCGCGGAATACAGACGTCGCAACGCCGGCGGGGCCTAGTGTCCGATCCAGCAGCTTGATGGATCCGGCGTTGCTCTCCTCCGCAAAGATGATCTGCCATTCCTCCAAGGCGGCCGCGTTCTTCTCGAACCGGCGGTGGGCTTCCAGCGCATTGGGAGCCGAACAGATTTCCTGCACCAGTTGCTGGTCGGAGAGTTGTTGGGACGGTGTTGGTTCGGGAGATGCGGACATTGGGGAGGTCGGGAAGAGGTGACTGGCGGTCATCAGAACCGTTCCTTGCACAGAGTCTTCAGCGTGCGCACAAAAGTCGCCATGGTAGGTGAGTCACCCGCACCCTGGCGCCGGTAAAGCGCCACCGGCGGCAGCGGCCACTCCAGGTCGCAGGGCACGCTGGCTACGTGCGCGCGGGTGGACAGATCGTGCGCCACGTCGGCAGGCACGATGGCCACCATCGACGGGTTGCGCTCGATCATGCGGCCGACGATCTTGAGCGAATGGGTTTCGATGGCCGGCACCGGTGGCTCTTCGCCCACGTGCAGGAACAGGTCCAGCACCGAGGCACCCAGCGCCGTTCCCGCGGGCGGCAGGACCCAGTCCATGGTGGCGAGCTCGTGCCAGTCCAGCGCGCGCTTGCCCAGATGCCTGGCAGTCTTGAGGTGGCACACCAGCGCAGGGCGCTGGCGGAACAGGATGTCGCAGCGCAGGTCACGCACCTGTGCCGCGCCGCGCGCGCGTGCCACCACGCCTTCGAGCCTGTGCTCGCGAAGCAGCGCCAGCAGGCGGTCGCTACTGGCTTCCTCCACCGAGAACACGAACGGCCCGACCTGCTCGCGTGTGTGCGAGAGCGTGTCGCACAGCAACTGGCCGGACAGGTAGTGGATCACGCCGATGCTGAGCCGCTCGGTGAAGCCCAGGCGGGCTGCGGCCATGTCGTTGGCCCAGTCCTGCAGGTCGACCAGCAGGCGCGATGCGCGCGAGATCGCGATGCGCCCCACCGGCGTGGGCGTGACGCCACCGCGTTGCCGCGTGAACAGAGCCGTGCCCATCATGGATTCGACCTCGGCCAGCATCTGCGTCAAGTAGGGCTGGGTCACCCCCCATTCCTGCGCCACGCGGGAAAGCGAGCCGTACTCGCTCAGCGCGACCAGCAGGTTGAGCTGGCGCGCCTTCAGGCGTGAGCGCATGCGGCCCAGCGTTTCAAGGGCCAGGGCGGTGAGTCGGTCGGGCATAAGTATTTACTTATCCTGGTATCAAGATATCTGCCAATACGTTTATGCCAGATCACTACAGTAGTGTCTAGACATCCGTCACTCACACACCACAGGAGCCCCCTAGATGCCTGTCATCGATGTCCACACCCACATCTTCACAAAGCCCTGGCTGGAGCTGCTCAAGCGCAAGGGCGGCCTCTACAACATCCAGCAGCGCCCCGACGGCCAGCACGAGGTATTCCGTGGCGACACGCCCGTGGTCATCCCACAGAAAGGACACTTCGACTACGATCTGCGCATCCAGCACATGGACGCGGCCGGCATCGATATCTCAGTCATGTCGCTGACTTGCCCCAATGTGTTCTGGGGCGACGAGGAAACCAGCTGCGAAGCGGCGCGCGAATCCAACGATTCGCTGGCGCAGGCGCAGGCCGATCACCCGAGCCGGCTGCGTTGGTTCACGTCGCTGCCGTGGGAATACCCGCAGCGCGCGCTCGACGAGCTCAAGCGCACCTGCGACAACGGTGCGAGCGGCGTCATGGTGCTGGCCAACATCGCCGGCCGCAGCCTGACCGACCCGGCCTTCGCACCCATCTGGGCCGAAATCGACCGCCGCGCGCTGCCGGTGCTGGTGCACCCCACCGACCCGCCGGGCGCCGACCTGATGGACATGACCAAGTTCGACCTGAGCTGGTCGGTGGGCTTCATGTTCGACACCACGCTCGCCATCACGCGCATGATCTTCGAGGGCTTCTTCGACCAATACCCCAACCTCAAGATCATCGCCTCGCATGCGGGCGGTGCGTTGCCCTACCTGGCCGGCCGTTTCGGGAAGGGCCACGAGGTCGAAATCCCCCAGCGGCGCAAGATGCAGCGCACGCCCATCGACTACCTGCGCCACATCCACTACGACTGCATCTCGTACAGTCCGGCTTCGCTGGAGTTCCTGATCTCGGTCGTCGGCGCCGACCGGGTGATGTTCGGCACCGACTGGCCGCACCAGGTTCACGACACGCGCGGGTCCTTCGCCAATACCGAGCGGCTGTCCGCCGCGCAGCGCGACGCCGTGCGTTCGGGCAATGCCATGCGAGTATTCGGTTTCTGATCGACTTCGGCTGACCAAGGAGACTCTCAGCATGTTGAAGCGACGCGTTTTCAATCGGGTGGCTGCAACCATGGCGCTGGCCGCCGCGCTGCCCATGGGCGCCCTTGCCCAGGACAAGCCCCCCCTCAAGCTGCTGGTCGGCTTCGCGCCCGGCGGCTCGGTCGATGTCGTGGCGCGGCTGCTGGCCGAGCGCCTGCGCCTGCCGCTCGGCCAGCAGGTGATCGTCGAGAACAAGCCCGGAGCCGGCGGTCGCCTGGTGCTTGGGGAAGCAAAGCGCGCGCCGGCCGACGGCAACACGCTGGTCATTTCACCCAGCGGCGCGTTGGTGATCTCGCCATGGCTCTACCACCTCAACTACGACCCGGTGAAGGACTTCACGCCCATCGCGCGCGTGGTGACCTTCGACTTCGCGGTGACGGCGGGTCCGGCGGCGCCGGCCGGCGACATCCGCGCGGTGCTGAACTGGCTCAAGGCCAACCCGGCCCGCGCCAACTACGGCACTTCGGGCGCAGGCACCGTGCCGCACTTTGCGGGCGTGCTGCTGTCGCAGGCCTCAGGCGTGCCGCTCACGCACGTTGCCTACAAGGGCGGCGCGCCGGCAGTGTCCGATCTGCTGGGCGGACAGATTCCCATCATGGTGGACACGATATCGGAGACGATCGAGCATCACCGCGCGGGCCGCCTGCGCATCCTCGCGGTCACGGGTAACGCGCGATCGCCGGCGCTGCCCGACGTGGCCACGCTCAAGGAGTCCGGAATCGACGCCACAGCTGAGGCCTTCGTCGGCCTGTTCGCCCCGGCAGGCCTGCCGGCCGACAAGGTCAAGCGCCTGTCCGACGCGATCGCCGAAGTGCTCAAGGCGCCCGATCTCCAGGCGCGCATCCGCGAGATCGGCCTGAATGCGAACTACGCCGGCCCGCAGCAACTCGGCGAGACCCAGGTCGCCGACCTCAGGCGCTGGGAGCGGCCCATCAAGGCATCGGGCTACAAGGCCGAATGATGTTGCCGCCGTGCAGCATGCAGGGGCTGGCCGCGCTCGTGGGCCGGCCGGTCCCGCACAGGCGGGTCAATCGTTTCCTTCAGTCCGAGTCGAGCCGGCGACTGGAACGTAAAGCGCAACAGGGCTGACCGCCAGGTGATTGGCATATCCACCGTTATCAGTGCGATGCATGATGGCCTGTCGGCCGACGCATGACCTGAATTTCCGGCCCAGTACGGCATTCGCAGGAACTTGCTACATTGCTGACTGCTGGCGAAAACAGCCCCCTGCTGCTGCCGCGCTCACCGCAAACCGACAGACCAAGGAGACATCGAATGCACACCGCACTTCAACTTCGTTCGCAAATCAAGAGCAGCGGTGAACTCGAGCTGTCGCTAGACAGCATCGACACGCCGCACCCTGGTCCGGATGAAGTGCTCATCCGCATTGAAGCCTCCCCCCTCAACCCGTCCGATCTCGGCCTGCTGTTCGGTGCGGCCGACATGAGCACGGCCAAGGCCAGCGGCACGGCAGAGCGCCCCATCGTCACCGCGCGCGTTCCGGAAGGCGCGATGCGCAGCATGGCGGGCCGCCTGGATGCGTCCATGCCGGTTGGCAATGAGGGCGCGGGCGTGGTCGTCGATGCAGGCTCGTCCCCTGCGGCGCAAGCCTTGATGGGCAAGACCGTGGCTGCCATCGGCGGCGCGATGTACGCGCAGTACCGCTGCATTTCCGCGGACCAGTGCCTGGTCCTGCCCGAAGGCGCCACGCCTGCTGACGGCGCGTCGTCATTCGTCAACCCACTCACCGCACTGGGCATGGTCGAGACCATGCGCCTCGAAGGACATAGCGCCCTGGTGCACACCGCCGCGGCCTCCAACCTGGGCCAGATGCTCAATCAGATCTGTCTCAAGGATGGCATCAAGTTGGTGAACATCGTGCGCAAGCAAGAGCAGGCGGACCTGCTCAAGGCACAAGGCGCGGTCCACGTCTGCAACGCCGCGTCGCCCACGTTCATGCAGGACCTCACCGAAGCACTCGTCGCCACTGGCGCAACGATCGCGTTCGACGCCACGGGCGGCGGCAAGCTCGGCGGCCAGATCCTCACCTGCATGGAAGCGGCCTTGAACAAGACGGCCCGCGAATACAGCCGCTATGGCTCGACCACCCACAAGCAGGTCTATCTCTACGGCGGCCTGGACACAAGCCCGACCGAGTTCAACCGCAACTTCGGCATGGCGTGGGGCATGGGCGGCTGGCTGCTGTTCCCGTTTCTGCAGAAGATCGGGCGCGAGCGGGCCAACGCGCTGAAGCAACGCGTGATGGCGGAGCTGAAGACCACCTTTGCCAGCCACTACTCGAAAGAGATCTCGCTGGCCGAGGTGCTGGACCTGGACGTGATCGCCGTCTACAACAAGCGCGCGACGGGGGAGAAGTACCTGATCAACCCGAACAAGGGCCTGGCCGGATAAATCACCGTGGGGCGCCTTGCGCGCCCACCCGTGTCAAGAATCAGCCGCTGCGCCACAGCCGGCGGCGCGGCGCTGCCGGCCGGCAATGGGAGGGCGCTTTCCAGTTCCGCGGCGGTGTGGCAGCTCATCCAGGTGCTGCCCTGGCAGTCATCGCGCACCAGCACGCGCAGGGGCAAGTCCAGCGCAACGCTGGGTGCGGCGAGCATCAATGGCGTTCCCCGCCTGGCGTTGTCATAGATCAGCACCTGCGTCGCCGGCATTGCCAGCCCGGCGTTGCGTGCAGGCTATGATTTTGCGGGCGCGACGGACGCGCCCTCGATTCCGTGACGCCTGAGAGCGTCCGAAACGAAGCAGGAGGCCTTCATCTGCTCGACGAACCGCCGTAGCCATTCCACGGCTTCAGCGCTGCGGGCTATGGGGAGGCCCATGGCTTGCTGTATGACCATAAACCGGCCCGGCAACAACCTCAGGCCCGCAGTGCGCTTGGCATCTGCTTCCAATTGCTGTCGCACCCCTGCAGCCACGTCCGCGCTTTGCTCCAGGAATGTTTGCACAACGGCCGGGGACGTCGGCGCGCGCACGATGTGTGCATGTTGCAGCGTACGAGTGAGATAAAGATCGTAGGCGCTCCCTTTTCCTACCACGACACGGCGTCCGGCAAGATCGACCTCTTCGTTGGCCTTGACGGTGGATTCCTCCTTCACCAAATACGCGCCTTCGATCAGCACGTAGGGTTCGGAGAATGCGATGCCGGCCCCCCGGACCGGGTCGACGGCAAAGAATCCGAAGTCCGCCTGTTCGGCCGTGACGGCATCGACCGACTTCCCCGCTGAGTCAAATACGACAAGCTCAAGCGGAACACCCAGGCAACTGGCAAGCTCACGGGCGAGGTCCACTGAAACGCCGAATGGATTGCCGCCGGCATCGAGGTTTGCCAGGATAGGGTTGCCTACGTTGATGGATGCGCGAAGGATTCCCGTCGGCGCAAGCTCCGCTGCGAGCCTTGCATATTGACTTGTCATGATGCTTCCGGCGTGTGCCATTTCAGTTCGTCTTTGCGTTGGCATGTCGATCCAGTAGCGCCTTCACCGCTGGATCCATGGCAATGCCCTTTTCGCGCTGACGCGCCAGCTTGTCGAGTTCGATCTCTCCGGGAACAATGACAGGCTTGCCAGGCTCCGCGGGTGCGCTACCGTGGAGGATCGCCGCAAAGTCTTGCATGCGGGCAGCCAGCCATTGGGCCGATCCCAGTCGCCGGGTATCAACCAGGATAAAGAAATGGCCCAGGTTCTGGGGCTGGTCGGGTGCATCGACCCACGACTTGACGTGAGTCAGGTACGCCGCATCCGACAGCAGTCCTGCGAAAAGATCGACCATCAGTGCCAGTCCATAGCCCTTGTGCCCGCCAATCGGAAGCAGGAAGCCATCGAGGGCAGCCTTGGGATCGGTGGTCCGTCGTCCTTGCGCGTCGGTAGCCCATGAATCCGGGATGGATTGTCCTGCCTTGAGCGCATTGCGAATCTTGGCGCGTGCGGCGACGCTCATGGCCATGTCCAGCAGGAAGTGGCGGCCGTCATGCCCCGGTACGCCGAAACCCAGCGGGCTGTTGCCCAGGCGTGCGTCGCTTCCACCCCATGGCGCGATGGTCGTCGTGGCGTTGCTGCCAATCATGCTGGCGAATCCTGCTTCCGCCGCAATGTAGCTGTACGGTGAAACTGGCCCGAAATGATTGCTGCCCCGGACGAAGGCCATGCCGATGCCGAATTCTTCGGCGACTTCCATGGCGGCGCGCAGCGCCTTCATGCCAGCGAGCGGGCCGACTGCGTTGCCACCATCGACCTTCACCAGCGCCGGCGCGGCGTGCTCGACTGTAATGGTGGGGCGTGCCGAGATACCGCCGGACTGGAGCCGTTCGCCATAGGATTCAATGCGAGACAGTCCATGGGTGCTGAGCCCGAAGAGGTCTGCAAGTACCAGGATGTCAATGACATCGATGGCGTCCCCTTCGGTCAGGCCCAGGCCCTGGAACGCGCGCACTCCGAGCTGGCGGAGTTCGGCTTCGGATACAGTGATTCGATCTTGTTGCATGCTGGATATTCTCGGAAGACTTAGTTTGCCTGGATTCCCGCGCTGCGGATGACGGTGCCCCAGCGTTGTTGCTCGGCACGAATGAATGACGCAAATTCGGCGCTGCCCGCGCCGACAGGCGTGCTTGCGTCCTCGGCAAGTCGTTGTCGCACCAGTGGGGTGGCCAGGGCCTTGACTGCCTCGGCATGCAGGCGGCTGACCACCGGCGTTGGCGTGCGCGCTGGCGCCATCAGCCCAAACCATTGCGAGCTTTCAAATCCCGGGTAGCCTTCCTCGGCAATGGTGGGAACGTTGGGAATCGGCGCGAGGCGCTGTGACGATCCAACGGCGAGGATGCGCAGCTTGCCCGCCTTGGCGTGTTGCAGGATCCCCGCCAGGCCCGCCGATGCGGCGTCGATGTTTCCGGCGAGCAAGTCGGAAATCTGGGCGCCGGTGCCCTTGTATGGCACGTGCACAAGATCGATATGCGCAGTCTGCTTGAGCATCTCGAAGGCAACGTTGCCAGCGCTTCCGTTGCCCGCCGATCCATAGGTCATGGCACCAGGCTTCGTCTTGGCTTGGGCGATGAATGCCTTGATGGAATCGCTATGGACGGTAGGCCCCACCGCGAACACCATCGGCACTTTCGCCAGCAAAGTCACCGGCGTGAAGTCCTTCAGAGGATCGTAGGGAAGCTTGCGCATCATGGCGGGATTGACGGCAAGCGTGCCAACGTGGCCGAGAACCAGTGTGTATCCGTCAGGCGCTGCGCGTGCGGTCTCCTGCATGGCGATGACACCCTGGCCGCCGCCCTTGTTGTCCACCACGATCTGTTGGCCCAGATTCTTCGACATCTCTGCCGCGATGACGCGGGCAATGGCGTCCGAGCTTCCGCCGGGCCCATACGGGACAATCAGCCGGATCGGCCTGGCGGGTGTCCAGGTCTGCGCCTGTGCGGGAATCAGTGCAGTGGCTAGCGGGATCGCGAGGGCGGCTAGGGCGTTACGGCGCGACATGCGCCGTAACGGCTCTTGTACTTTGTTGGGCATTGTGTCTCCTGCTTGGTCAGGACAGTGTTTCGTTCCATCCATAGGGCGAATGATCACGCTGACCGGATTCCAGTGTAAAGTGCAAAGATCACAAGTATTCTTGCGTAAGACACATGAATTTCGATTTGGCGGACTTGCGAGCGTTCCTGGCCGTAGCCGATCTGGGCAGCTTCAAGGCGGCATCCGATGCGATGTTCCTGTCGCAGTCGGCACTGTCGCGTCGCGTCGATAAACTGGAAGAAGCGCTTGGCGTCGCGCTGTTCACGCGGACCACCCGGAAAGTCGAATTGACTACCCTGGGCCGCATGTTTGTGCACAAGGCGCGAAACGTCATCAACGAGCTGGAAGAGGCCATGCTCGGCATCCAGACCGTTGCCGATCGGCTGTCGGGCGAGGTGACGCTTGCATGCGTACCGTCTGCGGTCGGGCATTTCCTGCCCTCTGTCGTGGGGCCGTATCACGAGCGCTATCCGGGGATACGGATCCGCATCATTGACGAGTCTTCCGGGGATGTCCTTCTCGCGGTCACGCGCGGCGATGCGGATTTCGGCCTGACCTATATCGGGACGCAGGAGCCTGACATCGATTTTTGCCCCTTGATTGAAGAGGCGTTCGTTGTCGCCTGTCGCAAGGGGCATCCGCTGGCGACGCGAAGAAGCGTCAAATGGAAAGACCTTGAAGGCTTTGACTACATTACGCTCGCGCAAGGCAGCGGCAACCGCTTCCTGATCGACCAGGCCCTTGCGCGGCTGCCGGTAAGACCGCGATGGTACTGCGAGGTAAATCATGTTCCCGCCTTGGTAAGCCTGGTCCAGGCCGACCTGGGAATCGGTGTTGTGCCTCGAATGGCTTTGCCGCCGAAGTCCAGCAGTGGTCTGCTTGCGATCCCGCTGACTGACCCAGTGATAACTCGAACGTTGGGATTGATCTCGCGACGAGGACGCCCGTTGGCGCCGGCCGCTCAGTTTCTCTTTGACATGCTTATCCGAAGAGGAACAGCGAAACCCTAGGCGCGTGGCACGAAGTTACTGCCGTGTCAGTGACCACCGGTGTCAGAGCACCCATGGTCACTCGGGAAGGAAGCGATGATCGACCGAGAATGGCCGACCCAGGCTCGTCCGGGCGCAGTTTGGCCTTGACGCCATCCACGTTCAGGCCCCCGACGTGATCCATGTGCATATGCGTAATCACGATGTCGGTGACCGCAGCCAGGCCTCGACCGTCGCACGTCTTGTGCAACCATCGTTGCAACCGGTTGTAGGCAGCGGGGGCGAACGCCAGTAGCATCGCGAAGGCCCTCAGTATGTTGACCGAACGGCAACAATTGCTCCTGCGTCAGTACGAGCGCATGTGGAAATATCACGAACGCATCCACGCCATGCGTGGCATGCGGATTCACAGACGCGCCGAATCACGCGTGATTGACCCGATCGCACCAGGCGGGCCGGAAGCCGGGAAGCTGCCGGCCCGCTTCTTATTTCGAGCTGGGTAGGCTTCAGGCGGCCCGGTGAACCTCCGCCGCCACCCCGGCCAGCATGAGGTCGAGGTTCTGCACTGCCGCCCCCGAAGCACCCTTGCCGAGGTTGTCGAACACCGCTGCCAACAGCACTTGCCCGTGCTCGCAGTTGGCGAACACGCCCAGGCGCAGGTCGTTGGTGCCGTTCAGTGCCTGCGGGTCGAGGTGAGTAGCGGCGGCCGATTCGGCTAGCGGCATCACCTCGACATGGCGGGCGTTGGCGTAGTGGTCGAGCAGGCAGGCGTGCAGCCTGCCGACGTCCGTGCCGGGTGCCAGCAGGTCCAACTCCAGCGCCACCGTCAGTACGATACCTTGCCGGAAGGCGCCGTAGGCCGGCACGAAGGCGGGGCGCCGTGCCAGGCCCGCGTGCTGCCGGATTTCAGGCGTGTGCTTGTGCGCCAGGTCCAGGCCGTAGACCTGGAAGGGCAGGGCCCGGGTGGCCTCCGGTCCCTCGTAGGTATCGACGGCGATGCGGCCGCCACCCGAATAACCCGACACCGCATGGATGGCGATGGGGTAGTCGTGCGGCAGCAGGCCGGCCTCCGCCAGGGGGCGCAACAGGCCGATCGCCCCGGTGGGATAGCAGCCCGGATTGCTGACGCGCAGCGCGCCCGCGATGCGCTGCGCCTGGCCGGCGGTCATCTCGGGAAAGCCGTAGGTCCAGCCGGGCTGCGTGCGGTGTGCCGAACTGGCGTCGATCACACGCACCGCAGGGTTGACGATGGACGCCACCGCCTCGCGTGCGGCGGAGTCCGGCAGGCACAGGATGGCGATGTCGCAGCCGTTGATGGCGTCGGCGCGGGCGCGCGCATCCTTGCGCTGGCCGGCGGGCAGTGTCAGCAGGCGCAGATCGTCGCGTCCGCGCAGGCGCTCGTGGATCTGAAGGCCGGTGGTGCCCTGGTCGCCGTCGATGAAAACAAGAGGGTAGCGCATGGGATGGATCCTTGGCAGTGGCGTGAAAGTGGCGGCCCCGGCCGGTTCAGCATCAGCTCTGCGTTGGTGCGGCCGGTACAGGAAGCGCCATCTTGCGCCACCGGCTAGAATCGAAGAAGTTGAATTTCATGACGATGAAATTCACGTTTCCTGAACGATATTCCTCGTCAGCAGATACGCCCTTAACCGGAGTGCCGCCCCATGCGCGAGATCAGCCTGGACCGCCTGCGTACCCTCGTCGCCATCGCCGATCTGGGTTCCTTCGCCGAAGCCGCGCGCGCGTTGCACCTGGCTCCGCCCACCGTCAGCCTTCACATTGCCGAGCTGGAAGCCCGTGTCGGTGCGCAACTGCTGACGCGCAGGCGCGGTGAGGTGCGTCCGTCGTCCATTGGCGAGACCCTGGTCGATCGCGCCCGCCGCCTGCTGGCCGATGCCGACCTTGCGCTGGACGACGTGCAGCGTCAGGTGCAGGGGTTGACCGGCCGCGTGCGCCTCGGCGCCTCGACCGGGGCCATCGCCCACCTGCTGCCGCAGGCGCTGGCCATGCTGGCGGAGCGGCATCCCGACATCGACGTGCAGGTGGCCGTGCTTACCTCGGAGGAGACGCTGGCGCGGCTGGCCGCCGGCACGCTGGAGATCGGTCTGGTGGCACTGCCACAGGCGCGCGTGGCGGGGCTGACCATCCGCCCTTGGCGGCGCGATCCGGTACGGGCTTTCCTGCCAGCGAGCTGGCCCTGCCCGGCGCGCATCACGCCGGCCTGGCTGGCAACGCGCCCGCTGATCCTCAATGACGGCACCACGCGCCTGTCGCGCCTGACCGCCGAGTGGTTCGCCAGCGGTGGCCACAGGCCGGCGCCGCGGATTCAGCTCAACTACAACGACGCCATCAAGAGCCTGGTGGCGGCCGGCTATGGCGCGGCCCTGCTGCCACACGAGGTCACCACGCCGGCGCCGGATGCGCGCATAGTGATGCGGCCGCTGCGGCCGGCGTTGTGGCGGCGACTGGGGTTGGCGCACAGCGGGGAGCGGGTAGAACGCGCCACGGAATACGTACGGGAGGCCCTGTGGGCGCTGCGGGCGGGATAGTGCCGTTGGCCACACGTCGGCCGGCGGCTGTGCGCGGCGCCGCCACGCGTTGATCGTGTCCTCGATTGCATTGATGGAGACATTTGCCGCGCCTGTCTGCATGTTGCGGTCATGGGCCCCTCACTGGTGAGCGCCCCAAGCTCAGCGCCCATGGGGCTGCTAGCGACGGGCGGCATAAGCGCCGTGCAGTTTCGGACTAGAATCCTCTGAGGAGGTGTCAGTCATGTCAGCTATCAAGCGCATCGATCCGGGCCATTCCGCCCATCAGGCCGCGCCGCACAGGACCCCCCGCTACCCTGCGGAGCACGTCACGCTGACGGCTGGCTCCAGGAAGAGGCTACGCCCCAGTGTGCCGCATCGAAAGGTCGGGCGCGGCAAGGTCGGCGTCGGCGGCAAGTAGGGACCTGCAGCGGCTGGTCGGCTTCGCGCCCGGCGGCTCGGTCGATGGGCCGGCCGGTCCCGTACAGGCACTCGATCACTTCTTCACGATCGAAGTACGCGCCGGCGCGTGACGTTCAGTTCGTTGCCATAGTCTGTGTCGGCATCAGCGATCACCGGTACCACTACCGACTGCGCGATGACGCGTGAACAAGCTGGGCGTGGGGCAGATCACGCACGATGTGTCGTCGGCGCCGGAGGGTCAGCGTCATTCTTGAACTCGCGTGCACCCTCATCGCACGCCGGCGCGGAGCAGAGTTTGCAGCTACTTGAGCGCTATTGGGTTCGCAGGCTTGTGTTTACAGCGCGAGCGTCTACCGTGAAAGGCGATCCCACAGGAAAGGAGACAGCAATGAAAAAGCTAGCTTTCCTCGCCGCCCTTTCGCTAACGGCCGTTGCGGCGTGGGCGCAGGGCGGTCGCTACGGTTCGCCTCCAACACCGGGGACTGACACTGGCAGGCGCGCGGAGCCAACTGTGCAGGCCGCCAGCGGAGCTTCCGGCGAGAGTGCCAAGAAAGACAAGAGCGAAGCGCACGGCAAGGTTGACCGCAGCAAGGGGCGTGCCGGCGGCCAAGGCGCTTCCGCCGCGGCAACGCGTGGCCGTCCTGCATCGGCGCCCGAGAGCCAGCCCTGAGCTGGCCACCGCGAGTTCTTGTTCCCCAATAGGGATTGCACAACCCTTGACTGGGTGATCGCTTGCGCCTGCCCGCGGGCAGGCGATGCTAAGTATCGTGCCCGGTCAGATCGCGGATGCGGGGGTAGACGTCGGTGCACCAGCGAGGCCCGCAGAACAGATCATAGTGGCCGCACTGGCGGGCCGTGAGGTGCCGCTTGTCGCATGCGGCGATGCCTTGGCACAGATCGTGCGCGGCCTGCGTCTGGCCCCGGCCGGAAATCTCATCCTGTTCGCCCTCGATGGTCAGCAGTGCGGTGGTACGGATGTCCTGTGGCCGTACTGCCTCGCCCCGCACCTGCCAGCTGCCGCGCGCCAACTGAAATTCCTGGAACACGAGCTGGATGGTGTCCAGGTAAAACTCGGCCGCCATGTCGAGCACCGCGTGGTAGGCATCGCAGGCACGCCGGTGCTCCTTGGCACGCACGGGGTCGCAGCGAACGAGATCCAGGCAATAGTCCCAATAAGCCTCCCCCAGACGTTCTGGCTGTGCCGCCGCCAAGCCGGCAAGTTGCAGAAAGCTTGGGCACACCTTGCGTCCGGCACCCGGGTAGGGCTGCGGTACCGCATAGATCAGGTTACGCTGAAACCACGCGAGAGAGTGGCGCGCGGCCAGACGTCCGAGTGCAGTCGGGCTGCGGCGTGCATCGACCGGGCCGCCCACCAGGATGAGGCTCCTGGGCGTCGGCTCACCCGCGCTCGCCAACAGGGAAACCGCAGCCAGCGCTGGCACGGTGGCCTGACAGATGGCCAGCACATGTAGCGGTTCCGCCCCGATCCGACGGATAAAGGCCTGCAGGTGGGCCACCTGGTCATCGAGGTGGAACGGTCCTTCGGCCATCGGCACGCGACGCGCATCGTTCCAATCCGTCACATACACGACATGCTCGGGCAGCAAGGCCTGCACGACTTCACGCAGCATGACGGCATGATGGCCCGCCAGCGGCGCACAGACCAGCACCGGCGGCGTCGGTGCGGTGCAAGGGTCAAGCGCGCCCATGTCGGGTGCGAAGCGCAGCAGCCGGCAAAACGGCCCTTCCACGATGACCTGCTCAGCCACCGCGATGACGTGGCCGTCGCGCCGGATGGCGGTGATGATGCCAAACGACGGCTTCTCGCAGGTCCTGCCGAGCCGGTAGAGCATCTCATAGCCAGCAGCAAAGCACGATGCGCCCGGGACATACGCGAAGGGGCTGGCCGGATCGATGAACGCATTTGCTGCGCTCGCCGCCCATGCGGTGAATGGCGCGAGCAGCGCGCGCTGATACTCGACGAGCTGGTACAGCATGAAGACTCCCGTAGGAACGCGCACAAGATTCCGGCTGGCAATGACATCCGCGCTGTGTTGCTCACGGCGATGGGCATGCTGCCGGGGTCGATGTGCCTCTCCATGGCAACAGGTGTCACCGCGGGGGGGAACGTGCAGTCATAAACACGGGCCAGGATTTCACTATATGTCGGACAGGCCTTGCTGCAACGCCAAACATCAAGCGCCGCGCCGCTGGCGGGGCCCGCTTGCTTGCGACCCCGTACCGGTCTTCCGCATCCTGTTACGTGAACGGCCGGAATTCGATGGTTCACCGCCGATCCGATAGGGCGTGACCAGCCATCCCGCCGCCGCCATCACACTGGACGCAACGCCTCAAGCATGATGTCAGCCAGGCGCTGCGATACCTCGGACGCGGGTCCCGGCGCGCGCAGCAGCATCAGGGGCATCTTGCCGAGCGGCGGCAATCCTTCGGCAGCCCCAAGTTGCCGCAGCGATGCCGGCAAGCCGTAGGGCGTGCGGACCACCAACCCAAGTCCGGCTGCCGCGGCGGCCCACAGGCCACCAAGGTTGGGGCTGGTGAACGAGACGCGCCAGGGGATTCCGGCGCGGTCCAATGCCGCCGTGGCGGCATCGTGGAAATGGCAGGGCCGGTCGAACGCCGCCAGCGGTATCGGCTGGCCGGGCTCGATGTGCCACGGCAGCGCAGCCGGTCCGACCCAGCACATCGGCGGTTCGCCGACCACGGCGATATCGGCGCCGGGCTCTCTTGCCGTCCGAGCGCCATCCGCGCCGCCCCAGACCAGCGCGAGATCCAGCGTCCGCGCCTGGATGCGGGCGAACAAATCGTGATTGCGCGCCACCATGGCTTCGACCCGGACCTTCGGATGCGCTCGCGCAAACCGCCCCAACACCTCCGGCAGCATTGCCTCGCCGAACTCTTCCTGCAGTCCCAATCGCACGCCGCCGGACAGGTCCACCCCTTTCACGGCCGCGGCAGCTTCGTCGTTCAGGGCAACGATTCTGCGCGCGTAGCCAAGCAGCAGACTCCCCGCCTCGGTAAGTTCCAGGGTCCGGCCGGCCTTGCGAAACAGCGGCGTGCCTGCCATGTCCTCGAGCTTGTGAATCTGCGCACTGACGGCCGAAGTGGAGCGCCCGACCTGCTCCGCAGCGCGCGCGAAGCTGCCCAGGTCGATGCCGGCGATCAAGCTGCGCAGCGCGGCAATATCAAGATTCGACGTCATGGCAATCGTGCGGAAAAACGAAACAATTGGTCCCAAACTTTCTGATTTTCAAGACGAATATTGGTTGCAATACTGACGCCCTGTCAACAGCCTTATCGGAGGGCCGTCGTGGCCGAGTCCGTCTGTTTTGCCCGCCCTGGTGGCAATTCCCTCGCGGCTTCCGCCGCTTCGCATCGCTGGAAAGTGTTGGGCGTCGGCGTTGCCGCGAACGCCAGCTTCATCGCTGCCGCCAACGGGTTGCCCGCCACCGCGGTGTGGCTGCGCAGCGCCTATCAGATCGACAACGGGGGGCTTGGCCTGCTGCTTGGTGCGTTGGGCATCGGCGCCGCGTTGTCCGAACTGCCGTGGGGCGCAGCGGCCGACCGGTGGGGCGACCGTCGCGTCCTGCTGTACGGGCTCGGCGCCACCGCTCTCATACTGGCGGTGATGGCACTGTTCCTGGCCCCAAGGCCGGATCGCGTGCCGTCCTTGCCGGTGGCGATGGCCTGCATGGCGCTGCTGGGACTGGCGGGCGGCAGCGTCAACGGGGCCAGCGGGCGGGCGGTGATGCGATGGTTCGCCGACGGCGAGCGCGGCCTGGCGATGAGTATCCGCCAGACGGCGGTGCCCCTCGGCGGCGGGCTAGGGGCGCTCGTGTTGCCGTGGCTGGCCTTTGCCATGGGCTTTCGCTGGGTGTACGCAGTCCTGGCCGCGTTCTGCCTTGCCTCTGCCTGGCTGACCTGGCGATGGCTGCACGAACCCACGCATCTCGCTGCCCCCGCGTCGGCACGACGCCATGCGCATGACAATGCCAGCCCGTTGCGCAGCCTGCGGGTCTGGCGCATTGCGTTGGCCATCGGCATCCTGTGCGCGCCCCAGTTCGCGGTCTTGAGCTTCGCCTCGGTGTTCCTGCACGATGCGGCCCATGTGGCTGTGTCGGGCATCGCCGCCACCCTTTGCGCTGTGCAGCTCGGCGCGATGGCGATGCGGATCTGGAGCGGCCGCCATACCGATCGGCGTGGCAACCGCCGTGCATGGCTGCGCCATTGCACGCTGATCGCCGCGCTGATGTTCGTGCCGCTGGCCCTCTGCGCGGCGGTCGGGCAGGGTGTTCCTGCGACGCTGACCATGGTCGCGGTCGTGCTGGCTGGCATCGCGGTTTCGGCCTGGCATGGGGTTGCCTACACCGAACTGGCGACGCAGGCGGGCGCGGAGCGGGCGGGTACGGCCCTCGGACTGGCCAATACGCTGGTCTTCGCCGCGTACTTCGCTGCCCCTGCGGCGATTCCGCTACTGCTCGATAGCGGCGGCTGGGCCGGCGTCTGGCTCCTGGCCGGGGCCTGCGCGGCGACGGCGTGGCCGCTTTTTCCCCGGGCTGGCGATGGTCCCGGCAACTGACTGACGTTTCCAGTCACTGCTTCGACCGGCGAGCAGCTTCCCATTAATAGGCATGCGCAGGGTTCTGAAAAGGAGAACCACTGCGACGGGATTTCGGAACTCGCCATATCAATCACGAGGCGCTCAATGGCGACCTTCGCGCTGAATCCTGTAAAGCTCATGCCTGGGTCCCACCATTTCAGGCGATGACCTTCTACACTGCGGCAGGCTGCTCGCGCAGGCGACGGGCTTCGTCGCGCAGGAACTGCTGGTAATCGTCCAGATCGCCGTCGAAGGGCTCGACGCCGCCCTTGGTGACCAGCCAGAACTCATCGCATACGGCGCGCAGCAGGGCCCGGTCGTGACTGACCAGCATCACTGTGCCTTCGAATTCGTTGAGCGCCATGCCTAGCGCTTCGCGGGTGGCCAGGTCGAGGTGGTTGGTAGGCTCGTCGAGCAGCAGCAGGTTGGGACGCTGCCACACGATCATGCACAACACGAGCCGCGCCTTCTCGCCGCCGCTCATCGTGCTAACCGCCTGATGGACCATGTCGCCACTGAAGTTGAAGGTGCCGAGGAAGGTGCGAAGGGATTGTTCGGTGCCACTCTGGCCGGGAGCGCGCATGTGCGCCGGCGTGTCCTTGGCAAGGCGGATCATGTGCTCCATCGGCGTGTCGAGCGGGCGCAGCACGTCGAGTTCCTGCTGTGCGAAGTAGCCGATATTCAGGCCTTTGCCTTCGCTGATTTCGCCGGCAATCGGTGCCAGCGCGTGCGCCACCGTCTTCACCAGCGTGGACTTTCCTTGGCCGTTGGCACCGAGAATGCCGATGCGCTGCCCGGCCAGCACGGAACGGTTGATGCCCCGCACGATGATCGTGGGCGGCGTGCCCGGCAGTGCGCCGGTCGGCGCCGGGTAGCCAAAGCTCGCGTCCAGCATCGACAACAGCGGGTTCGGGACGTTGAGCGGCTCCTTGAACTCGAAGTTGAACTCTGCGTCGGCAAGTACCGGTGCGATCTTCTCCATGCGTTCGAGCGCCTTGACCCGGCTCTGCGCCTGCTTCGCCTTCGAGGCCTTGGCCTTGAAACGGTCGATGAATTTCTGCAGGTGGGCGATCTTGTCCGCCTGCCTGGCCAGCGCGGCCTGCTGCAATACGAGTTGCTCAGCGCGCATGTCTTCGAATTTGCTGTAGTTGCCGCCATAACGCACGAGCTTGGCGTTGTCGACGTGCACCGTCACCTGCGTCACCGCATCGAGGAATTCGCGGTCGTGGCTGATCACTACCAGGGTTCCCTGATAGCGCTTGAGCCAGGCTTCCAGCCAGACCAGCGCGTCGAGGTCGAGGTGATTGGTCGGCTCGTCGAGCAGCAGCAGGTCGGACGGGCACATGAGCGCGCGCGCCAGTTGCAGTCGCATGCGCCAGCCGCCGGAGAAACTGTTGACCGGCTGACTAAGCTGCGCAGCACTGAAGCCAAGGCCGAGGATCAGCGCTTGGGCACGCGCGGGGGCATCGTGTGCACCGGCGTCGTGCAGGGCCATGTAGGCGTGCGCCATGCGCATGCCGTCGTCGCTGACCTCGGCGGCGGCTACTTCGGCCTGCGCGGCCAACAGCACGGTATCACCCTCGACTACGAAGTCGGTCGCGCTCTGCCCGGTCTCCGGCATCTCCTGCGCGACCTGGCCCATCTTCCATGCAGCGGGAATCGAGAACTCACCGCTGTCTTCGTGTAGCGTCCCGTTGAGAAGGCCGAAGAAGGATGACTTGCCGGCGCCATTGCGGCCGACAAGACCAATCTTTTCGCCGGGGTTGAAGGTGACGGACGCGCGGTCGAGTACGACATTGACGCCGCGGCGCAGCGTGACATTACGGACGGAAATCATAGGGAGCTACTTCAGAGAGGATTCGCATGATAGCCGACCGGATGTGCAGGGCTGTAGTCTGATGCGTTGACGTTTGCGCTCATGGCTGAGATCCATCCTGTAGCGGGGGCATGCCCGCGGGGGAGGGTTTCCCCCGCGGAGGGGACGATCATGCGATCAGCGCGTTGGCGACGATCGCTGCCGCCGCTACGCTGGACGTGCTGATGGCCAGCCAGCATCCCAGCAGGAAGGCGCCGTTGGCCACGCTTCGACCTGGAATCATCTTGTGTGCTCCGAGGGATGGCTGGTGGCGGACATGCATCAGCGCTCGATGACCGGTGCGTGCACGGGAGCCAGCGATTCGTGCGTGGTTGCCGTGCGTTGCGCGGCTTTGTGGACCATCGTATAGGCATAGTCGACCCCCATGCCATAGGCGCCCGAGTGCTCCTTGACCACGGCCATCACGTCGTCGTACGTCTCGCGGTTCTTCCAGTCGCGTTGCCATTCCAGCATGACCTGTTGCCAGGTCACGGGCACCACGCCTGCCTGGACCATGCGCTGCATGGCGTAGTCATGAGCTTCCTTGGTCGTGCCGCCCGAAGCGTCGGCCACCATATAGATCTCGTAGTCGCCCTCAAGCATTGCGCACAACGCGAAGGTAGTGTTGCAGACCTCGGTCCACAGGCCGGCCACGACGATTTTCTTGCGGCCATTGGCGGCCAGCGCGTCGCGCACCTTCTGGTCGTCCCAGGAGTTCATCGAGGTGCGTTCGAGCGTTTGCTTGCCGGGGAAGACGTCGAGCAGTTCGGGGTAGGTATAGCCGGAGAATGAATCGCTCTCGACCGTGGTGATGGTGGTCGGCACATCGAAGATCTTCGCTGCCTTGGCCAGGCCCACGACGTTGTTCTTCATGGTCTGGCGGTCCATCGACTGCACACCAAAAGCCATCTGGGGCTGGTGGTCGATGATGATCAGTTGGCTGTTGCGCGGGGTCAGGACTTCCAGCTTGGCGTTCGACATGCTGCTCTCTCCGATGAAATTTATTCAATGATCTTGAGTTCTCGTTGGGCGGCGCTTTGTTCGCTGTGTTGCGTTGTCGTGCCGTCCATGTGACGAACTATAGCGGAGGAAAGTGCGGAGGCAGTCAGCCAGAGTTGTAAGTATTATTCAAAAAATTTGATTAAATCGGGACATGTACGACCCTGGCTCCGGTGGGCGTTTGGTTCCTGAAGCCCGCGAGCGTGGCGGGCTCCGACATGAAGGAGATCGAAAATGACCGCCAGCGGCGCGGCACCAGGCGAACCAGGCAAGCCCGGTCGAGTTAGCATTCAGTATCTGATTGATCTTCGTCCGCCCTCCGACTTTCTCCCGACGCTACTCAGGCGCCATCTGCGGGTCGCGCGGCCCCATGGCGATGCCGTAAGATTCCGAGGGAGCCGGACACACCGGATCCTGGCGCCAACGAAGCTCGACCTTCCCTTCCCGCGGGCCGCCACCACGCCGAGCACCTTTCTGACCTAGTCCAATGTGGAAGTTTCGACATGACCAGACTCTTTGCCGCAAGAGCAGCCTGCCTTGGCGAGTTGGGGAGGCAGGGAGAGAGCGGCACGCCCGCGGCAGGGCCTGCCACGCTCTGATGCTGCTTCTGCTTGCGGGACTCAGTGCCTGTGGGTCGCTTTCTCACAATGCTCCGCGCAATCTGCCTCAGGCAGCGGCTGGCAGCGCATCCGCGACCATGCGCGAACCCACCGACGTCGTTGGCCCGACAACCGTCGCCATGTCGTTCTCTGGCGGTGGCACGCGAGCCGCAGCTTTCGCCTTCGGCGCGCTGCAGGGGCTCGACGCCATGAGAGGTCCCGGGGGCGCGTCCCTGCTCGACGACGTCTCATTTATCAGCAGCGTGTCCGGAGGCTCCATCACCGCGGCGTACTACGGTCTGCACGGCAAGGCCAGCCTGGCGACCTTTCGATCAGTGCTCTTGAAGGACGGAGAGGCGGGACTTCGCTTCAGTCTCCTGAATCCGGTCAACCTTGCGCGCCTCTTCGCGGGAGGCCTCAACAATCGGGAAGATCTCCAGACATGGCTCGACGAAGACGTGTTCAAGGGCGCGACGTTCGCCGACATGTTCCGCCGCGGCAAGCCGCTCGTCTGGATCAACGCCACGAACGTCTACTACCGGGTCGCGTTCCCGTTCAGCCAGCTGGCATTCGATGCGCTATGCAGTGATCTCGCGAGCTTTCCCGTTTCCGAGGCCGTCGCCGCATCCATGGCGGTCCCGCTCTTCTTCGCACCGATCGTCCTTCAAAAATATCCCGAGGCTTGCAGTACACCGCTGCCGAACCTTGACCACGCCCAGAGGCCCGGGCAATCGCTGCTGCTTGGCGCGTTGGCAACCGCCGTTCGCGGTCACCGGGACACTTCGAAGGGAAAGTACATCAAGCTGGTCGACGGTGGGGTGACCGACAACTACGGCCTGGCCACAATTTTGCAATCGCGCCTGCTGCTGGGCACGGCTTACGGTCCCATGAGCGAGAACGACGCGATCAATGTGCGGCGGCTACTCTTCATCGTTGTTGACGCCGGTCAGGGCCCGCGCGGCGATTGGAACCAAAGCCCGGGTGGCCCATCCGGAATCGAAGTCGCAAGCGCAGCCATCGACGCGGGAATGGCGACCAGCGTTCGAATGACCTATGACGCCTTCGTTCCCATGATGCAACGGTGGCGCGATGATCTCGTGGCGTATCGGTGTGCGCTGCCGCATTCCCGGCAGCAGGAGATCGCTGCACGCCGCCCAGGCTGGCGGTGCAATGAAGTCGAATTCTTCGTCACGCGGATCTCGTTTGAGGCCCTCGACAAGGAGCGAGCTGCAAGCCTGAACGATCTGCCGACCAGGCTTCGACTGCCCGAGAAGGACGTCGATCGCCTGATCGAAGCGGGAAGGGATGTCATCCTTGGCAACCCGGTGATCCGCGAGTTCGAGCGCGAATCGACCGAGGCGCGATAGTCCCGCGGCACGCGGCGTGGGTGAGGCCGCGTTCTTGCTGCTCGGCCGCGGCGCTCTGACGGTGGCATGCGTCCGGCATGGCGAGAACGCCCGGTACTCCGTTCACGCCAGCCGCCCTCCATGCACCGGTGCACCGCCCACCGACATGTCGGCGCACAGGATCGTCCCGGTGGTCGACTCGGTCATGAGTAGCGTGGCGCCCTCGGTGCCGCCAAAGCACAGATTGGTCAGCGATGTGCCATCCGGGCTACGAATCACCTCCACAGGCTCGGCGCGATGATTGAGCACCCAGACATAGCCAAGTCCGGGATTGGCCACCAGCAGATGGCCATCCGATCTCATTGCCAGACCGTCGGGGCCGCTCGGGCCGTAAGAGGTAAAGAACTGCCCGACCTTGCTGACCGAACCGTCGGCCTGCAACGGCACGCGCCATACGCTGTTGCCGCGGGTCATCGCGACGAACAGCACCTTCTCGTCAGGCGACAGGACGACACCGTTCGGGCTCGGTGCGTTGTCCAGCAGGACGTCCAGCTTGCCGTCGGGCGTCAGCCGATAGACGCGGCCCGTCGGATCGTGCAAGCCGGTCTGGCCCTGGTCGGTGAAGTAGAGGTTGCCCTGCGAATCGAAGGTCAGGTCGTTGACGCCCCGGAAGCGTTCGGAATTCCTGCGCTCGAGAAACGGGGTGACGGTTCCCGACTTTGCATCCAGACGCACCAGGCCGTTGCGATAATCAGTGATCAGGAAGTCACCGCTGGCCAGGCGCTTCATGCCATTCGGTTCACCGTCATACTCGGCAACAAGCTCCCAGTCGCCCTGCATCGAAACACGGAAAATGCGGCCGTAGGGGATGTCCGTTACCCAGAGTTGGCCATCGGCCCAGACCGGCCCCTCCAGGAATGAGTCGATCGTCGCCCCGCCGCGATTGGCGTGTGCCCACGCGTTGTCAGGGTCGTGCCGACGGAACGACTCCGGAAGCCGGGTGAGCACCTGTGCATCGCGTACGGCCGGTTGCTGAAGTAGGAACATCGCCGCTCCTGGTTATTGCTTCTCAATATGCGCCTTTTGCGCAACCGTTGCCCATTGCGCGGTTTCGCGCTGGATCAGCTGCGCGAACGCGGGGCTGTCCAGGTTGCCCGGCTGCGACCCCATCTGCGCAAGGAATGCCTTCATGTCGGGCGCCTGGAGCGCCTTCTGGATTTCCGTTTGCAGGCGCGTAATGACATCGTTCGGCGTGCCCTTTGGCGCGGCAAGGCCTGACCAGTTGAACAGGCTGAAGTTGGGTACACCAGCTTCAGCGAACGTAGGGACGCCCGGGAACACATCCACCCTGGTCTTGCCACTGATGCCCAGCAGACGCATCTGATTACCCTTGACCGGCGCCAGCGCGGTCGGGGTCGACACGACCAGCAGATCCACGCTACCGGACAGCAGCCCGACCATGGCCTCGCCAGCCCCCTTGTACGGCACATGCATCAGCTTGATACCTGCGGCCTGTTGGAACGCCTCGGCAGAAAAATGCGGCGAACTACCGGGGCCGCCGGTGCCAAACGTCACTTCTCCGGGATGCGCCTTGGCATAGCTGATGAGGGAGGCCAGGTCCTTGAAGCGCGAATCGGCCTTGACGCCAAGCACCACCGGCGAAAATGCGAACGGCGCGATAGGGATCAGAGCTGTCTGATGGTCCCAGTTCAGTTTCTTGAAGACATAGGGGAGGGTGGTATAGGAGTTGTCGTTCGCCAGAAGCGTGTAGCCATCGGCGGGTGCGTTCACGACCAGGGACGTGCCGATCGTGCCGGACGCGCCCGGTTTGTTCTCCACGACGAAGCTCTGCCCTGTCTGCACGGAGAGCTTCTGCGCAACCTTGCGCGTCACGACGTCGACGGCGCCGCCGGGAGGATTCGGCACGATGATGCGGACCGGTTTGTCCGGGTACGCCGCCACAGCGGACAGGCTGACAAGCAGCGTCGTTGCTGCCACCAGGCAGCCAATGGTTCGATAAAACACCTTTGTCTCCTTGTGCTGGGGGGAGGCCTGACTGTCCGTCGGCTCCTCCCGCGACACTTCTGTTCTAGTTGATGATGCAGCCGTGCGTCGTTCAGGCCGGCGTCGCCACGCCTTGCAGCACCGCCAGGACGTTCTTCGCCGCCCCAACCCCCATGTTCACGTACGCCGCGTTGCTGACGCCGCCGATGTGCGGCGACAGGATGAGGCTGGGAATGTCGCGGAACGGATGCGGCACGGGCATCGGTTCCACGGCAAAGCTGTCCAGGCCAGCGGCATACAGTTTGCCGCTCTGCAGCGCTTCGGCCAGTGCAGGCTCGTCGATGAGCCCGCCTCGCGCCGTATTGACCAGGATCGCGCCGTCCTTGAACGTCGCCAGTGTTTCACGGTTCAACATGCCACGGTTCTCTTCCGTCAACGGGCAGTGCAGCGACACCACGTCCGATTCCCTGAACAACCGAGGCAGGTCGACAAGCGTTACGCCTTCCGGGACTGTCGTCGCATAAGGATCGAAAGCGGTGACATGCATGCCCATCGCCACACCAATCACGGCGGCGCGGCGGCCGATCTCTCCGAGCCCCACAATACCGAGCGTGCAACCGTTCAGCTCGACGGCCCTATAAGTTGCCTTGTCCCAATGACCCTGGCGCATGCGATCGTTGAGATGTGGAACCGCTTTGGCGCACGCAAGGATCAGCGCCCACGCATGTTCTGCCACGGCGGCGGCATTGGCCCCGGCTGCGGCGGCCACCTTGATGCCGCGCGCCTGCGCAGCGGATTTATCGATGGTGTCAGTTCCGGTGCCGTGTTTCGAAATCACTTTCAAGGCTGGTGCTGCGTCCATGACTTCAGCGGTCAAGCTGCCGTAGCGCACGATAATGCCGACCGGGTTGTGCTCCTTTGCCAGGGCTGCAATATCGGCGGTCTGGGGCGTTTTCCCCGCGAATACGATCTCATAGTCACCCAGCAGCGCGAGGGCTTCCGGCGCGAGGTCGGCACCCGTGACGATAATGACTTGCTTTTTCGTCACAGTGCTTCTCCCTGCTTCAGGACGCCCGCCGTCACCAGCGATGCCAGCAGCCAGGGCGCGGTGGTATTGCCTTCCCTGATCTGGGCGATGCGCTTGGCTTCCGCCTCTTCCTTCTTTGCCGCCGCATCGAGCAAGGCTTCGATCTTCTCGCGCTCCACCACGACCAGGCCATCGGCATCGCCGCAGATGTAGTCGCCAGGGTTCACCGTGACGCCACCAACAGAAATGGGGTGTCCAATACGCCCGCCAACTTCCTTGGTGGGGCCGTTAGGGTTCGTGCCCACCGAAAAGACCGGGAACTGCATTTCGTCCAGCTCGAGGCTGTCGCGGACCGCGCCGTCGATGACGACACCAGCAAGGCCGCGCTGGCGAGCGGCATGCATCATGATCGTTCCCATCAGCGCAGAGGTCTGGTCCCCTTTGCCGTCGACGACCAGAACATCGCCCGGCTGCGCCAGCGCCAGTGCTGCGTGGATCATCAGATTATCACCGGGGCGTACCTCGACAGTGAAGGCGGGCCCGGCGACTTTCATGGTCGGGCGCAAGGCCCTGATCCGGCCATGCAACGCGCCGCGGCGTCCGCCGACATCGGAGAGGATCGCCGGTTGGAACCTGGCAGCGCGCGCCACGATCTCGGCGGGCACGCGCTCAAACGATTTGATGATGTTGGGCAAGGTCATGATGGACTCCAGCAATATGAAATGGATAGGTAGATAAGGGCGTCAATCCAGCTTCGTGCCGGAGGTCTTGATGACCGATGCCCAGCGTCCGATGTCCTGCTTGATCAGCGCGCTGAACGCCTCAGGCGTGCCGGCCAGCACCGATGCACCTTGTTCATTCAGCTTCTTGGCGAGCTCCGGGGATTTGAGCGCCTTGTTGAACTCGGTATTGAGGCGTACCACGATGTCCTTCGGTGTCGCGGCAGGCGCGACGAAGCCGAACCAGGTCGCGGTATCAAAGCCGGGATAGCCCAGCTCGGCGACTGTCGGCACCTGGGGCAGGTCTGGCAAACGCTTCGGCGACGTCACCGCGAGCGGCCGCAGCCTGTTGTTCTTGATATGCCCGAGCAACGTTGGCACGGATGCCATGTAGAGATCGACCTGGCCGCCCATCAGGTCGTTGACCGCCTGGGCTGCGCCCTTGTACGGCACATGGGTGAACTTCACCTTCGCGGTACCTTGAAGCAGCTCGCCGCCAAGGTGCGCCACCGTGCCGTTGCCCGGCGATGCGAAATTGATCGCTCCGGGCTTTGCCTTGGCAGCCTGAATCGCGTCCTTCATCGTCTTGTAGGGCGAGTTGACATGCGTCACCAGGACGAGCGGCGCGGAGGCGACCAGACTGATGGGCGCCAGATCCTTCAATGGGTCATACGGCAACCGTTCATACAGCGAGGGATTGATTGCAAGGTTGCTGGTCTGCCCCATGACGATGGTGTAGCCATCGGCCGGCGCCTTGGCTGCCGCGTCCACGCCGAGGTTGCCACCGGAACCTGGCTTGTTCTCCACCACAAAGACCCAGCCGGTCGACTTGGCCACCGTATTGGTCACCTCGCGCGCAATGATGTCCGTGCCCCCGCCGGCGGGAAAAGGCACGATGACGCGGATGGGCTTGGTGGGGTATTGCGGCGCGGCCTGGGTAGTGGCGGACGCCAGAACCAGACCTGCGGCGAGCATGAATATGCAGCGACGGGAAATTGCCTTCATTACTGTCTCCGAATCTCGGTTTCGTTGTGCTTCGGATTGTGGTCGACCGTTTCACGGCATACAATGCTGTTTCATACCGTGCACCGCGTTTCATTCTATGAATGCGAATAGTGATTCAAGGGGCGCCTCAAAAGGCGACGATGGCGCTGGGGGCGTCATAGCGGTCACCCGCGCCCTGCGCGTACTCGAGGCGTTCGGGGTGAACGACCCCCAGCTCTCACTTGCCGAACTGAGCCGGCGGACCGGCATCCACAAGACCACCGTGCTGCGGCTGGCGCGCACGCTGGCGGCGGACAACTATCTGGTGCAGAAGGAAGACGGCAACTGGCGGCTCGGCCGCGCAGCCGGGTGGCTGGGCGCGTGCTACCAGGCCACCTTCAACGTTCAGGAAGTGGTGGAGCCGGTGCTGCGGGAGCTGACGATCAAGACCGGCGAAAGCGCTTCGTTCTACGTCCGGGAGGGACAACAGCGAACCTGCCTCGTCCGGGTCGAAGGACCGCAGGCCATCCGGCATCACGTCAGGATCGGGGCGGCCCTGCCGCTGGACAGCGGTTCGCCAGGCCGCGTCATCCTGGCGTTCTCAGGTGAGCCGGGCGAGCTTTATGAAATGATCCGCCGCCGTGGATTTCATCTGTCGCTCGGCGAGCGCGAGGCCGAAGTCTCGAGCGTGTCGGCACCGGTTTTCGGATTGCACTGGCGGCTGCTAGGCTCCATGTGCATTTCGGGACCGACCGCCCGGCTAAGCGAAGAGCGTTTGCTGGAGCTGGCACAGACAGTCGTCGACGCGGCGAACAAGCTTTCGTATGCCATGGCAGGAAGCCAACGGCCTGCGATGCAAATTGAAAGGCCGTCGACCTGGCACCCTTGAGATTGCAGATGTGGGGCAAGGAGAGCCGATAGAAATCTTAGATGACCTCTGTCAGTCGCGAGCCGGGCGTTGGGGCTAATCAAGCGGCAAGGCGATGTTGTTCTTCTGCGGCAATAGATGGATACCGTCGCTCAACGTGCGATCGCAACTGGTCATTGAGCACGGCCATCCGGATTTGTGGCAGGTTGTGCGCGCGCCGAGGCCGCCAAGCCATCTGCTGTCGTTTGACGAAGCGCCTGCTCACCACTTGGTTGACGGCCGACTCGACGAAACCGGACCGGCGAGGCTGACGCTTCGTGGGGAGGCTAGGAGCGATCCCATGCTCACAACCGTGATAATGTTCGTCGCCACCACCCTCCTGTGAGACGCAAAGTGATTTCGCACATTTTTCTTGGCGTTAACGACTTCGATCGTGCTTTTGAGTTTTATTCGGCGTTGATGCATGAACTAGGACACAACCTCAAATTCTGCGAGCGCGGCACGCCATGGGCGGGGTGGATGGCAACGGACGCACCGCGGCCGCTGTTCCTTATTGGCAAGCCATATGACGGCAATGCTGCGCGAGGTGGGAATGGTCAAATGGTGGCATTGCTTGCGCGTGATCGGCAGACCGTTGACCAGGCATACGCCCGCGCGCTCGCAAACGGAGCAAATTGCGAAGGCGCTCCTGGCCTAAGAGCCCAGTATCACCCTCACTACTACGGCGCATACTTCCGAGATGCTGATGGAAACAAGCTTTGCGTATGCTGCCATCACCTGGTGTCGGTTTAGCGTTATCAATTTAGCACTGACCTGCCTCTGCGCCTGTCGACGCGGCCCTCACCTCAGATGGCCGTCGACGCGCTGGCGCGGGCAACGGAAGCCGGTCGATGCCATGCAGCGCAGGAAGTCGACAAACGCGGCTGGACTGAGATAGTTGTCATCCGAGCCATCCGTCCGGTCAAGGAAACGATGGGCGCCTGCGATCCCAGCAGGACACTCGATTATGGCGCACGACCCTCGCCCCGTTTGTGACGCTACTGGTGGGATGCTGAGGCGATCTTTTGAGAAAAAAACTTCACGAAAGCCTCGACCTTCCTCGGGTGATTGCGAGGTTTCGGAAACACCGCATATATTCCCGGCTGCTCAGATGCACCAATCTCGTCGTACTCTTCCAGCAGCCGAATCAAGCCGCCGCTGAGCAAGTCCTGCTCGACAAGCCAGTCGGGCTGCCGGGTGATTCCCTTGCCTGCTTTGGCCCATGCAATCAGCGCATGCGATTCGTTACTCGAAAATGCCCCATCTACCGGAATTGCCATAGTTGTGCCGTCCACCTGGTACTGCCAAGATGAGGAATGCGGTTCATGGCGGTAAATCAGGCACTGATGTCGTGCCAGTTCGGCCGGATGCCGGGGGGCGCCATGAGATGCCAGATAGCCGGGACTGGCGCATGTTACGCGGCGGTACGTGCTGAGGCATCGAGCCGAGAAATCGGAATCCCCGGGTCGCCCCGCCCGCAGGGCGAGATCGAAGCCGTTGGCCACAAGGTCGACAATCCGGTCGCTAACCTGGAGATCGAGGCTGATTCTCGGGAAGCGTGCCGTGAACTCATCCAGATGCGGGTACACAAAGGTCAGCGCCACGCCCAGCGGTAATGTGACGCGCAACTCACCCCTTGGTTCCGACGCAAGGCGCCGGACCGCATCTTCCGCTTCATGCGACTGTTCAATGATGCGCTTCGCGTGTTTGTACCAGAGCCTGCCTGCCTCGGTCACGGCGATGCGACGCGTCGTCCGGTCGAGCAGGCGCGCGCCAAGCCGTTTTTCTATTCGGGCTAGTGCGCCGGTCACCGTCGCAGGCGCGAGTCCGAGGACCCGGGCTGCCTGCGCCATGCTCCCCGAGTCCACGATCTGGCAGAACACCTGCATGCTGAACAGCTGATCCATCGTCGATTATTCGTAAATCATGAAGAATCCATTCATGGGCGGCTACTTTATCAAAATTTCCGCACACCCTACGATCTTCTCCAATTTAGCATTCATCGCAACACTTCCTGGAGAAGCCCATGACCCAGCACGGCAGTTGTCTCTGCGGACACGTCAAATACCGAATCCACGGCCCGCTAACCGACGTCCTGAATTGTCATTGTTCGATGTGCCGAAAGCTTCATGCCTCGGCCTTCCGCACGAGAGCCAAGGTGGCGATTAGGGATTGGGAATGGGTATCCGGGCAGAACACCGTCAAGTTTTACGAGTCCTCGCCTGGCGAGCACAAGGGATTTTGCAGCGAATGTGGCTCAAGCATATTGACGCGATTTGACAGCAATCCCGATGTAATCGGATTCCCGCTCGGTACGCTTGATAGCGATCCCGGCGTGAAGGCCGAGCGCCATGTTTTTGTCGGCAGCAAGGCGTCGTGGTATGAAATCACCGATACGCTTCCGCAGCACAAGGAATACTGAGGCCAGTCGGAACGCAGTACACATACAAGGGAAATATCACAAATAAGAAGCTTAAAATAAAGACTAGTGGAAAGCCCCAACAATGCCAGTCTCATCGGCTAGCCCTCAGCTCACCACTTTGCTATGTCTTTTGACAGGTGGTCTTACTCAACCCAAGTTCGCGCGCCCACGTCCTGGAATTGGCGTCGATATGCCAAAGGTGTCGAACCCACGATCTGCCGAAACCGCCTGGCAAAGTTATTTGGTTCACCGAATCCCGTGCTTTGCCCGATTTCTGCGGCCGAGGCGGATGTGAAAGCCAGCAAAGTCTTTGCCCGCTCGATCCGCCTTTCAGTCACGATCTCCAGAAAGGTCTTTCCGGTTTCACTCTTCAGCAGGTGGGCCAGGTGTGTTGCTGATACATGACTGGCCTGCGCAGCGTCGCCCAAGGTCAGTTCCCGCGAAAGGTTTTGGGTGATATACCGAATGCAGCGCAGCACGGACTGCTTGTACGACTGCAGCAACATCCCGTTGCTCTCGCAAAGACGAATCTTGTCACCGTGGCGTCGCCACACCATGCCAATCAGGTTTAGCAAGTGGCTGCGGATCAGCAAGTTGCTGGCCGTATCGTCACTGGGCGATTGCTGGGATTCTTGCGCCATGCGCTCGCATAGCTCCTGAAGGTACTCGGTGTCCAGTTCATCGAACTGAAAATCCAGACAATGCTGAAAGCGGAAGGGACCAAGCTCTGGCGCGCGCGCGAGCGGCACTTCCGACAACTCGAAGACATCAAGGTTAAGCGACGGTAGCAGATACTCTTTGCTGATGTTGATTACGTGGAACTTGCCGTCCGCTACGTTCGGAATGTAGTGAACCAGAAACGGCAGGACGAAGCTTACGGTGCCGGGGCGAATGGGCCGCTGCTGGCCCCCAATGTAGTGAGTGGTTTCGCCTAGTGTGTTGACGTAAATCTGGAAGTACTCGTGACGGTGCGGCACCGGGTTCGGCAGACAGTTGCTCTGATCGTGGATGCCAAAGTAGGCGCTCTGCGCCCGGGCCGCCATGGTGTAGTTCCGGATGACAGCACCCTTCTCGCCGTCGTGGTGGAGGGGCAGCAGCGGGTCGTTCGAGGGCTTCGCTCGGTGCATGGAAACGTGGGGGGCAAAGGATCGTAAGGATTGCGCATCTTTTCGCAAGCCTGTGCGTTGAGGCCGAACGACCGCGTCTCTAAACTCTAGCCACTCCGTTCAATAATCTTACACAGAGACAATCCTTATGCCTAGAGCCAGTGCGGACAGCGTCGTGCAATCGACCAAGGTCCTGAGCGTTACCCCCGCCTTCATTGATATCGTTGGCAGCGATCAACGCTTCCCGGTGCGGCGCGTCTATTGCGTGGGGCGCAACTACCTTGCCCATATCCGGGAAATGGGGGAGGGTGACGAACGCGACCCCCCATTCTTCTTCCAGAAGCCGGCCGATGCCATTGTGACCGATGGCCGCGTCCCCTATCCGACGTTTACTGATGACTTTCAGTTCGAGTTTGAACTCGTCGTTGCCATCGGCCGTGAAGCGACGGAAGTGCCGCCGGACACTGCACTGGATCATGTCTTTGGCTATGCCGCAGGGCTTGACATGACGCGGCGGGACCGCCAACGCGAATGCAACAAGCGCGGCCTGCCGTGGGAGCTGGGCAAGTCATTCGACCATTCGGCGCCATGCGGTCCCATCCATCCCGTGGCGAAGGTCGGCCATCTCCGTTCGGGCGCACTGAGCCTGGCGGTAAACGGTGACGTACGACAGCACTCGGTCCTGGAGAAGATGATCTGGAACGTCCATGAAATCGTCAGCGAGCTGTCCAGGCAGTATCGCCTGCTTCCTGGCGACCTGATCTTTACCGGCACGCCAGAAGGCGTTGGTCCGGTGCAGCGCGGTGACAGGTTGATCGGCCGTATTGAAGGACTCGACCCCTTGCAGGTCGAGATCGTCTGAGTCCCGGGTCAAAGGAAACACGCCATGAAACCACTCGAACGCATCTCATTTTCGGCCATTTCCGAGCGTCCCGCCCTGACGCTGCCGGCTGGCAAGCGCCTGGCCGTTTGGGTCATCGTCAATGTTGAGGAATGGGATATCAACGAGACCATGCCGCGCACGGTTCTCACGCCTCCGGCGGGCGGTTCGCCGATGCCAGACATCCCGAACTGGGCCTGGCACGAGTACGGCAACCGCGTCGGCTTTTGGCGCATGCTGGACGTCATTGACGAGCTTGGGATCAATGCAACGCTCGCCATCAACGGCGCCGCCATCGATGCCTACGAGCCTATCGCCAAGGCGGCGAAGGCGCGTAACTGGGAGTTCATCGGCCATGGCTTTGGGCAGCGCAACATGCAGAAGGTGCCCGACGAAGCGGTCGACATCGCAAAGACCACCGAGGCCATTCGCGCCTACACCGGGAAGCGCCCCCGCGGCTGGCTCGGACCGGGGCTCACCGAGACCTGGAATACACCGGACATCCTCGCGGAGCAAGGCTACGAGTACGTGTGCGACTGGGTGCTCGACGATCAGCCCGTGGAACTGAGGACGCGAGATGGCGGCTGTATCGTGAACGTGCCCTACACACAGGAGTGCAACGATGTAGCGATGATGCTGATCCAGCATCACAAGGCCAGCGAGTATCGCGACCGCGCTATCGACCAGTTCGAGCAACTCTACGCCGATGCGAAGGACTCAGCCCGCGTGATGGCGCTGGTCGTGCATCCGTACATCATGGGCGCGCCACACCGCCTGCGCTATTTCCGGGAGGCGCTGGCGCACATTCGGGCACACGACGACGTTGCCTTCCTGACGGGAGAACAGATCCTCGATTGGTATAAGGCAGCGCGCGCGGCCTCATAGCCGGATCCGTACATCGCCAGAAACTCGAACAAATCTCTCGCTTGACGAGAAGGAGACAACACGTGAATTCCTCGACTTCGGCCGGCCCGCTGACCGGAGACGTGCGCAGCGATGCGCCCGTCACGGCATTGGAGATCGGCATATTTCTTGTGCTGCTTGCCTCCTATGCGCTCAACGCGATGGACCGGCAGATCTTTCCGCTGATCGCCGCAGATGTGCGAAGGGAGTTTGGGTTCGGCCTCGCCGACACCGGCCTGCTTTCGACCATCTTTACGCTCGGCATGGCACTGGCGGGGGTGCCGACAGGCTACCTGCTGGCGCGGTGGTCGCGCAAGGCCGTGCTCCAGATTGGCATCGCGATCTTCTCGCTTGGCACGCTGTTGACTGCCTACTCGAGCGGCTTTGCCGACATGATCCTCTACCGCGCCGCTACTGGCATCGGCGAAGCGATGCAGCTGACTGTGGTGATCGCCATCGCGGCGAGCTATTTCGCTCGCTTCCGCGCGACGGCCGTTGGGGCCATCAACTTCTCCTTCGGTGTCGGAGCCATCGTGGGACCGCTGCTCGGTGGGCACCTGATCGGCATTGAGCGAAACTGGCGCTTGCCGCTGGTGGTGTTCGGCCTGACCGGATTTGTCGCAATGGCGCTGATCGCGGCTACCGTGAGCAAGCGCATGACCGAAAAGGCCAGCGCGATCGCCACGCACATCGACACGCGCGGTGCAACCACGATGTGGAACCGCAACACGGCTCTCTTGACTGTGATGAGCATCATTGGCGGGTTGTGCATCTATGGCTACCTCGGCATGTACCCCACGTTCCTGCGCGAGCATCTGCACTACACGCCGTCGGACACTGGTCGCGTCATGAGTATCTTCGGGTGCGGCGTGTTCGCCTCCATCTTTGGCGGCTGGCTTGGCGACCGCTTCCACCCCAAGCTTGTGTTGTCGCTGAGCTTTGCGGGGACCGGGCTGCTCGGCTTCCTTCTGTTCTCGGGGCCGACGGGCATGTTGGTCCAATCGGTGCTGTCATTCGTGTGGGGGCTGGTGGTAAGTGGCGTGCTGTACGTGAACCTGGCCGGCTACCATATCAAGTCCGTGCGCTCTTCGCTCACGAATCGGGCCACCGGTGTCTTTGTCACGACGCTCTACGGCGCGGGCGCTTTCGCGGGCTACATCATCGGCGGCATCGCGGCGCGCTTTGGCTGGAGCACCGCCGGCTTTGCGCAGATCACCTTGCTATCGGTCTTCGGAATAGTACTCACCGTGCTACTGCGGACCGACCGGATGTCGTTGCCTGTGCGTAAGCCATGACGCCGGCCGAATGGGTGCTGCTCGGTGGCGCTGCGACTTTCGCCGGGACGCTGAATGCGGTGGCAGGCGGCGGTAGTTTCCTGACACTGCCGGCCTTGGCGATGGTCGGCGTGCCGCTGGTATCTGCCAACGCCACCGGGACCGCCGCGCTCCTGCCTGGCTATATGGCGGGTGCCTGGGCACAGCGCAAGGATCTGTCGGGGCCGATGGCACCCTCGCTTCTTCGGCTAAGCGTGCTGTCGGTGCTGGGCGGTGCGGCAGGCGCCACGTTGCTGCTGTCGACCTCGAACAGCGACTTCGGGCGCATTGTGCCTTGGTTGCTGTTGGCCGCGACCCTTCTCTTTGCCTGTGGGCCAAGGCTTCTGCGCAAAGGAGCCGTCGCATCGCAGTCCCCCAGTGAATGGATCACGGACATCAGCATCGCTGCGGTCGCGATCTACGGTGGCTATTTCAACGGCGGTCTCGGCATCTTGCTGCTGGCGGTTCTCGCTGCGCTCGGGCACACCGACATGAGCCGGATGAACGGCATCAAGAACTTCGTCTCCGTGATCCTGACGCTGATAGCTGTCGTCATTTATGCGGCCAGCGGCGCCATCGCCTGGACGCATGCACTATGGATGGCGATCGGCGCCACAGCCGGCGGGTATTTCGGCGGCGTCATGGCTCGGCGACTTAAAGCGGCCCTGGTGCGTGGCTTCGTCGTCCTGACAGGGCTGGCAATGACCGCAGCATTCTTTCTCGAGACGAGTTGACCACAACCGTCTTCCTGCAATCCAAATCGCATCGGAAAGGAACATGAGAACAACCAGAAGAGAATTCACCAAGGTCGCCGGCGCAATGATGGTCGCGGCAACCGGGATCCCCTCGCTTGTCGCTTCGGCATCGGCATCGGCTTCGGCGGGAGGCGGCACGCCATCCGCGGCGTCCGGAGCCCGTCGAGGCACCTACCTGATCAAGAACGGCATGGTCATCACGGTCGACCGGAAGAATGGCGTCATGCCACGCGCCGACATCTTGATTCGAAACGGCGTGATCGAGAAGATCGGTCGGGGTCTGAGTACGTCCGGCGCGCAGACGATCGATGCCGCGGACATGATCGTCATGCCCGGCTTCGTCAACTCTCACTACCATATGTGGAGCGCGATCGGACGCAGCTTCACCGCGCGGAACGGCGGCTTCTCCTACTACCCGGCCAAGAGCGCCACATCCGCCTTGTACACGCCGGAGGACTTCTACAACAGCGTGCTCCTTGCGTGCGCCGAACTAGCGAACGGCGGGACCACTACCGTGCACAACTGGTCGCATAACACCCGCTCCGCGGCCCATGCGGATGCCGAACTTCGCGCGCACCAGCACTCTCTGCTGAGGGCCCGTTACTCGTACGGCCACATTGACAAGCTCCCGGTAGACGAGGTGAACAGGTTCGGCGACCTTGCGCGCGTCCAGCGCAAATGGTTCGGTGCAAACTCCCCATTCGAAGGTTTGGTGCACCTGGGACTGAATCTGCGTGGTCCGCAACAGAGCACCGATGCTGTCTTTCACGAGGAAATGAAGTTCGTCAAGAAGAGTGGGCTTCCCGTAGCGATCCACGCGCCGCAGGAGTCGCCCAACAATGTCGATGCTGTCGACTACGAGAGGCGCGGTTACCTCGGCCCCGATTTTATGATCGCGCATTACGTCCCGGCGACGACCGAGGACTTGATGGCGATGGCGCGCACGAAGACACCGCTCTCCTTTGCGACACATTCCGAACTCCGGCTCAGCAGCACGGGCGATGCCCGGGCTGCGCTGTTCGCGATGCGTGCCGCGGGGCTGACTATCTCATTGTCGAGCGACGCGACGTCCATTGCCCCACCGGACATGTTCGAAATGATGCGTTTCACCTGGAACCTCGGGGTGCCCTGGGTTGGCACCCCCAGCGAGCGGGCAAGGGCGGTCAGCGTGCAAGAGGTGATCGAGATGGCGACGATCAATGGAGCCATCGCGATGGGGATCGGCGACATCACTGGATCGATCACTGAAGGCAAGCGCGCAGACATCATTCTGGTGCGGGCCAAGGATCTGAACATCTGGCCAATAGGCAATATCGAAACGGCGATTGTGCAGAGCGGCAGCGCCAGCAACGTCGACACGGTGTTAGTCGATGGCCGAATAATAAAGAGAAGCGGTCGCTTGCTAGCCTACAACGTGGACAGCATTGTTCGCGGTGCTCAGCAGTCCTCCAATCGGATTCTCAATGCGGCTGATGAGATGATGAAGTTATGAGTAGTCTAAAGAGTGAGTGGGACGAACGCCGCCTTCTGTTCGAGATGAAATGCACACCGAACTCCCTCCGTGGACCAGGCAGCGGGAGTTATTTGTCCGCCCAAGGGGCGACCACTCGATTTAGTCGAGACGAACGCGAGCACGTTCTTCGCATATGCGTTCTTCGTTTTGTACGGTCCGGCAAGGCAACGCCGCGTTGTCCGGACCTTCATCCTTTACTTCCCAGGCCCTGCCCATGCGCACAGCACGCTTGCTATCATGTAGTTCTATCGCGGCCCTTGCCACCCTCGTTGTGCCGGCGCTCTGCATCGCCAATGCCAACGCCGCCGAGCAGATCGTCAGGCATCGCAACCCGGCGCACATGACCGAACCGTGGGCGCGTGAGTTCGCGGAGGTGATCGAGATTCCCGCCAATGCGCAGCTGCTTGTGCTCAGCGGCGTGGGGCCCACGGTGGCGAATGCCTCGGCGCCGCCCGATACCGCGGCCTCCTATGGCGACACCGCAACCCAGACTCGCAGCGTGCTTGGCCAGATCGAGCGCATCCTCCAGGATCGCGGCTATCGCATGGGCGACATCGTCTCCATGCAGGCGTTGATTGTGGCAGACCCGGCCACGGGCGAGCCAGACTTCACCGGCTTCTCGAGCGCCTATAAGCAATACTTCGGAACAGACAAGCAGCCCAACGTGCCGGTGCGCACGCGAGCCGAAGTCTTGCGGCTGGTGCCGCCGGGATGGCTAGTCGAAGTCACCGTCATGGCGAGCCGTGTGCCGTCGCGGCGGCCACAGTAGAAGACATAGGCTAACTAGCGGTGTGCCGCAACCGGGAGGGCGGAGCTCGCGTGGCCGGGCGCAGGTAGTGGGACAGCGCACCTAACTCTCGCTGGAACATGACTGAGTGCGCCGAGCCGCCGCCTGCGAGGCGGGTTGCCCAGGGATCGGCTTGGCGGCCCGACGAGCTGTCGCGTGTCGTGGCCCTCATGTGTTGCAGTGGTGCTCCCCGGTATTTGCTCTCGATTATGATCTGATTTATACAATAAGGCCAAATGAAAGTAAGAGCATTATGCATCGCTTCGCTAGGAGTTGTGGTGCTAACTCAAACATCACTATCCTGTGCGCAAAATTTTAATGGGAAAAATCTCTTTACGCAGAGATGTGCCATATGCCATGGAGCAGACCTCAAAGGGACAGGGCCATTGGCCAAGAAAAGCATTCCTCCCACACCTGATCTGACAACCGCCGCTTTCAAAAGACGACTCAATGATTATCCTGGTGTTATTGTTTCATCGGTGATACTTCGTCCAAATGGAGACTTGATTCCAAGAACTTTGCAAGAGAATGGTGTAAGGCTGGCGCCGCACTCTTGGACTGTTCAAGATTTTCGAGATTTAAATAAATACATGAGTGGTGTGATTTCAAATAGCCGGTGATCGTGAGGCAAGAAGACGATACGGAAGTTCGGTGATCGCGGCCACTTTTCCTTGTGTCCGGCCGTTAGCCAGACGACATTAGTCTGGCGTGAAGGGCGGCCAGATTCTAAGTGACTGCTCTGGATTTGAACCGTTGTCTGCGCCGGTTCGTAGGCAGTTCAACTATGGAGCTTGCGCATCCGCATGTCCTCGATCATGCGCTGGCGCCGCGGGCTGATGGTAGGCGTCGGGATTGACATGGCTGTGCTCCTGTCGAGGAAATTGCCTCGATTCTCGACATAGGGAACAGCACAGGCGGTTCAGTCACTTTGTGCAATGGCCGGAGGGCTACCGCGCGAGCGGTTTAGTCCACTGGCCGGACCCGGACGACCGCGCAGGTTGGTGGATGACTGTGATCGTAGACCGTGCCTCCTGCCCTACCTTCGACACGACGTTGCTGTCTCAGGACAGGTTCACTGCTTCACGGGCCAACTTCAACGAAGAGACCAGGCGGTGCACAGAACGCACGCCCGTGCCGACTTTTGAAAACATGCTGGCGGTACGACCTTATGCCACGCCTTAACATGGCCAGTCTTGCAGTGCTCAGCCATCTCACTTGCGTCGATCCGTTTCCATCACCGGGCCCTGGGCAGCATGCAGCGGGAATCGGCCTGGCCCGTCGACGCCGCACCCCGGCGAGGAGCCGGCGCGTCGTGTCGCGCTGGCGTGGCTGACCTCGGCCGATCCGGCAAATGCGGTGCGCCTCGCATCTGATGAAGAGCGCGGCGCGCTGCTATCTGCCTTTAGTACAGACTCAAGTAGCCCGGCGGGGTTACCATCAGCCGTTTCCCTCGTCCCCCCCGAAGCCGTCGATCAGCGCATCCCATCTTGGCGGCGCGGTAAATACCTCATCCAGCAAGTCGAGGAATGCCCGCACGTTGGGGCTTGCGCGCCGGCTCTCGGGCCATAGCGCGGTAATGTTCGCGCGAGGGACCGCTAACCGCGGCATGACCGGGACCAGCTCCCCTCGCATCACATGCGTCGCCGCCAGATAGGTCGGCATGATGCCGATCCCGCCGCCGGCGATGACGATCGACGCCACCACGTCGCTTACATCCGCGACGATGCCCGCATCCGGAGCAATCTCGACCAGCTCCCCATCCACGGAAGACGGCCAGCGCAACGCCTGGCCCGAACTCTGGAAGCGGAATTTCACGCAGTCATGCCGATCCAGCTCCTCCGGGCGCGTGGGCGTGCCTTTCCGAGCCAGGTACGCGGGCGCGGCAAACGCGCAGATCCGGTGCGGCGCCAGATGGCGCGAGATCAGGCGGGAATTCGGGAGATCGCCCACGCGGATGGCGATATCGATGCCCTCGGCAACGAGGTCGGCCATCTGGTCGCGGATGCGCAGGTCGACCGCGAGGGCGGGATGCCGCGCGCGAAATAGCACCAGCGCCGGTGCCAGCACATGCACGCCGATCGGATACGGCGCCGCCACGCGGATTATCCCGGAAGGACCGTTTCTAGTGGAAATCGCGGCCTGCTGTATTTCCTCCGCTTCGTGCAACAGGCGCATCGCGCGCTCGCGCAACCCCTCGCCTCGTGGGTCAGGCGCAACGACCTCGTTGTGCGGATGAACAGCGGGATCCCGAGCTGCTTCAACACGCTTTCACCCGGCACCACCGACACCCCGCTGTTGGGCCGCACGCTCGGCGACGCCCGCGGCGGCTATGTCACGGAGCTCAGCGCACGGCTGCCGCTGAAGAAGATCGTTCCTATGCAACAGGCTGCCGCCCGCCGTCATGTTCCTGATCCAGAACGACTTCATGAACGGCGAGACGCTGCACATCGACGGCGGCCAGCGCCTGGTTTGAGCCGGCCTTGCCGGCAGCCAACGGCCAGGTTCCGTTTGGCCGGGGACGACATTGAACAGCTGCGCGGTGCCCATGGTGCAGTTGACCTAGCCTCACGCCGGCCGGCGCTCTTCAACGATCTTCTTGTCGCTACTGGCTGACGTGCCGGGCCCGGACGTCGCGCAAACTCATGACTCTCTTCCTGCTGGCTCCATGAGCACCGAACCAGGCTAATTGCGGCGCACGAAAGAGCCGCCATCTGCGGCTGATCCTCTACTTACCGCTTTAGGAGTCTTGAGTGCTTCGAACGTTGCACCGACGCGATACCACCAATAAGTAGGCTTCGATAACCTCGCGTTGTTTGCGAGCATTGTTTCGGACGTCGCCGCGATTGCCCACCCATTCTTGAAGCCCTCGTCAACATTGTCGACAGCTTTTCTTTTGTCGGACGGCGGCTGATAGTGCCTAGCACGAAGCGATCGGAGACCGCTCCATCGACAGCAAGGAGTCGGGCCATGCCGGGGGGTAACATTCAGGTACGTGTGCGACGTACTCCAGCGCGGGTGGTACACCGGGTTCTGCCTGGTTACAGGTTTGAGAGCGTGCTGCTTTGACGTGAATCAATCACAGGCGGAAGAGCTTACGTAAGCTTGAATCGTTGCTATAGGAGGCCGGGATGACCATTGTCGTGCTACCGAGCGACGGCTCGCCATACAGCATTAGAGCCGCGAGAAGACTGGTTTCTCCCGGTCTCTTTGAGCGCCCGCTGGAAGTGCACCTAGTGCACGCGTTTCCCGATATCAGCGGCAGGGCGCAGGCATATTTCTCGAAGCCCCAGATCGATCGGTGGGCAAACGAGGCCGCAGATAACGCATTCCAGGCAATTCGCCCATTACTGAAGGCGGCTCACTGTGCGGTGACCGAACATGCTTGCATTGGTGAGCCAGCGCCACGAATCGTAGACGTGGTGCTAGCGTGCCGAGCCGACGTCATCGTCATGGGCACGCACGGCCGGGGCGCTTTCCTGTCGGCCGTCCTCGGGTCGGTGGCAGCGCGCGTGTTAGCTTCCTCTCCCGTTCCGGTCTTGCTGGTGCCTAAGCACCATGGCCATGACTGAAGTGCGGCCACGGTGACACGCGATAGAGGTGAGTCTGCAGCAGTGCATGTCTGCGGGTTCCGCTGCTAGCGCAGGGGGACGGCTGCCGTCACAGACCGCATGTTGTCGTGCCGTCGCTTGTCGGCTGCTCATGTACAATCGCCGATAGGGTGTCTACGCTGCACGTCGCAGTGAGACAGGTTAATGCGTTGGTCGGGCCGCCAACGCAAATGCTCTATGACTGTGGACCGACTCCCGCCCCCACCGCCC
>NZ_JBYTAG010000032.1:0-76672 GCF_058787995.1 Cupriavidus sp. FW305-27 | reverse complement strand
GGTGGGCGCCATGGCTCGGGGGTCTCCTGTGGTGTCGGGAAAAAGCATACGGGCGGCGCACAGTTTCCCGCAATCGATGATTTTTTCAAATATCCTTGCGTAAAACGCAAACCAGCCCCCGGAGCCGCCCATGCTGTCGCATCGCCTGCAGGAAACCTCGCTGCGCTATTTCCTGGAGGTGATACGCAGCGGCTCGCTGACCGAGGCGGCGCAGCGGCTGAATGTCACCGTGTCGGCCGTGAGCCGCCAGGTCGGCGCGCTCGAAGCGTTGCTCGGCGTGCCGCTGTTCGACCGCCGGCCGCGTGGTATGGTGGCGAGTGCCGCCGGGGAGTTGCTGGCAGCTTATGCGCTGCGCGGCGCGCTGGAAGCCGATCGGGTGGTGTCAGAGATTGCCGCGCTGCAGGGCCTGCGCCGGGGCCGGGTGCGGGTGGCCAGCTCGGCGGGGTTTGCGATCGAGTTCCTGCCGCGCATCATTGCCGAATTCCGCCAGCGCTATCCGGGCCTGCAGTTCCATGTGCGCGTGGCGTCGCCGGCCGAGGTCACCGGCATCGTGCTGCATGGCGATGCGGACATCGGCATCACCTACAGCCGCGCCGCGGAGCAGGGCATCCGCGTGGAGCACCGGCAGCCCGCGCCGGTGATCGCCATCATGCGGCCGGACCATCCGCTGGCGCGCTTTCGCAGCGTCACGCTGGCGCAGATGCAGCCTTATCCCCTGGCGCTGCCGGAGGGCGACAACACCGTGCGCCAGCTGTTCGACATCGCTTGCGGCGAACGCGGGGTGGTGTTCGAGCCGGTGCTGGTGACCAACCACTTCGAGACCCTGACCAGCTTCGTGCTGCACGGTGGCGGGCTGTCGATCTCCGGCGCCGTCACCGTGGGCGACAGGTTGCGCCGCGGTGAACTGCACGCCGCCTCGATCCGGGAGCGCGGCATGCGCAGCCGCGCGGTCGAACTGCAGACGCTGGCCGGCCGCACATTGCCTGAGGGTGTGCGTGCGTTCCTGGGGTTTATCCGCGAACGGCTGGCGGCGGAGGTTGGCGTGGCGGGCGCCTAGGCCGATCTCGGCCTGGGGCCCCCGCCACCGTTGGCGTTATCCGCGCCAGGTGCTGCCGGTCACATCGCTGGTGCTGCGGGCTTCGGGGGCCTCGCGGCGCACGCGGATGTCGTTGTTGACTTCCTTGACGCCGTAGGTGCCGTCGGCCAGGTCTTCGATATAGAACTTCTGGCCGCGGTCGCGCACGGTGCCGGTCAATGACACCACGCCTTCGCTGACGTCGACGCTGACGTCGCTGACGTCAACGCCGCGAGCGTAGCTGAGCTGCTCGCAGATCTGGTCGCGGATGCGCTCGTCGCTGCGCTGGTAGCCGCGCGGGCCGGTGCGGCGTTCGGAGCTGCCGAACCAGTCGCCCACGGCTTCGCCGATGCGGCGGCCCAGGTTGTAGAGCACGCCATGCGAGCCTTCGCGCTCGTCATCGGGGCTGTCGGTTTCCCAGCCGCGGCGCTGCGCATATTCCCGGTAGCCCGGGCTGTGGCGCCGGATTTCATAGCGCTGCTTCTCTTCCCAGTCCTCGTGCGGGTCGACCCAGTAGCGGGTGTCACTGCGCAGGTCGCCGAAGTGGGTGTCATGGCCGCGCGTGCGCGGCGATTCACGCGGATCCCGTGCGCGTTCGGCGCTGCGGCGCCACTGGCGCTCGGCGTTGTCGTCGTCGCGTTGCCACGCCTGCGGGTCGCGCCATTCGCTGGCACGCTCCCAGCCATAGCCGCCGTTCAGGCCGTAGCGCAGGTTGCTGCCGTAACGCTCGCCGGACGGGTGTGCCGGGTACCTGCGGGCGCCGTACGCTTCGTTGAAATCCCGGTCCGGGCGGGCGGGGCCGCCGTAGCTGGTTTGGCCCGGGGCCATTTGCTGGCGCCGACGCCGCGCTTGCCAGCGCTCCTGTTCGGATTCAGGTTGCCAGTCATCGTCCTGCCATGCCTGGCGGCGTTGGCGCGCGTTGCGCGCATTGCGCTCATCGTAGTAGTAGCCCATGCTGTTTTCCTGACAGTGTGCGTGTGGCGCCATGTGCGGGCGCACATGCCGTGCGCGAACCGCTGGCGGGTAATCAGGAAGGGGCAAGATTCGTACCGTGTGGAGGGGGGTGCCCCGCGGACGGGGATTTGCGGCACTTTGGCGTGCGCTACCGTGCAACGGTTTCAGAGCTTGTAAGGGATGCAGGGCCGGACGGGCGTGCCGTGCCGCAGGATCCACATGGTGCGAGGCAGGGACGCCAGACGCGCAGCCTGGGGCGAGGCGGCCATACTGCCGCCCGTCGCCGCCTTTGGCTGGTTTACTTCGTGCTGCTGGTCTTGGTCGACTTTGTCGATTTGGTCGACTTGGTTGTCGTGGCTGCCTTGGCGGGAGCGGCCGCGCTGCCGGCAGCTGCCGTGGTATTGGCCGCTGATTCGATCTTCGACTTGCTGAACGCGAAATAGCATTCGGTATTGCTGCTGTTGGCCATTTCCGAATCGCGCGTGGCCAGCACGCCGGTGACGTTGACCTTGTCCCCGGTCTGCAGGTTGCTGATCTTCTTCTGGTTGACCATCAGCGCGTCGCGCATCAGCGCCTTGCCGGTGCACTGCGGATTGACCGAGTCCTTGAAGTAGACGGCGATGGTGTCGTCCGACTTGCCCAGGCCATCCACCTTGGTGATGCGGGAGACCGTACCCGATACCAGGATTGCCTGCGAATCCCACTTCTTCTTCGCGGTGATTTCGTTCTTCTTCCAGTCCGACCAGATATCGCCCAGCGAAGCCGGCTTCGGATCCGCCAGCATGCGGAAGTCGCCGCTCAGCACGTCGCCGGTGCCGTCGAGCACGCCGCTGATGGAGGACATTGCGCCGTCCATCGATTCACATCCCGCCAGCAACCCGGCCAGCGCCAGCCCTACCACCAGTTTTCCCGTCTTCATTCTGTTTTTCTCCAGATCCGCCAGCCCCGTCGGCTGACGACGAGGCATTGTAGCGTACAGGTTGCAAAATTCGACAGAACTGGCAAAAGCGCTCTAATTTCGGGGAAAAGTGGGAAATATCCCCCAAACGGGGGCTGTGCTACTGGCCGAACGGCAGGGCCAGCAGTTCGGTGCGCAGGACCGCGTTGGCGCGCTCGCGCCCGGACTCGACCGGCTCGGCCGGCCAGGGCGAGGGATTGGCCACGCCGCCATGCTCGGCATCGAAGGCGGAATATTCACGGCCCCAGGCCAGCGAGCATTCGCCATGGCGGCTTTGCAGCAGGGCAGAGCGCGGCTTGCCGCCGCCGCCAGGGGTGAACTGCACGGCCGGCGATGCCAGCGGCGCAGCCAGGCCTTGCAGGTAGACGATCTTGGGCAGCGATGCCCAGTAGCGGGTATCGGCCTCGGCATTGGCCGCCCTGGACATCGCCCCCGCGGCAAGGCTGATCAGCGAGCCGGCAGCCCCGGCTGCGCCCAGTCCCTGCGCCAGGCCGGCATTCCCACTGTTGGCTCCCGACAACGCAGCATTCACCAGGCCCGAGGACAGCGCTCCCGCGGCATCGGCAATGGTCGCGGTGTTTTCCTTGAAGACGGCTTTGCCATCCAGGATGCCCTGGATTGGCCGCCCGCCCCGGGTCAGCGCGACGCGGTCGAGGTCGGCGGCAGTGCCTGAGGCCATCGGCTTCACCGCCGATGCATAGGCGATGCGCGGCGTGCTGCCTGCCGCGCCTTGCGGCAGGAAGCCGAGGATGCTCCTGGTGTCGCCCAGCGTGACTTTCTCCGGGCCGATGCCAAGCTCGAACACGCTCAGGTGCCGCGGCAGCGTGCCGCGCGGCTGGGCGTAGAACGGCTCCGGTGCGTGCCTGGCCGCGCGCGCCGCCAGCTCAGCCGCGCGCGCGCTGTCGCCGGCGCATTGCGAGGCCCAGGCCGCCAGCCAGGCCATCAGCGCAAAGCCGCCCTGATCACCGTCATAGCGCTCGTATTGCCCGAACGCGTTCTGGATGTCGGCCTGCAGGAAGGCTGCGCGGGCGTTCTGGTAGTCGCCGGCGCTGGCATAGAGCAGGCCGCGGTAGTAGAAGGTCATGGCCCGTTCGTACGGTTCGCCCTTCCAGTCCTTGACGCTTTCGGCGGACCACAGCGACTTGGCTTGCTGTGCGTTGGGGTCGTCGGCATAGATGCGCAGGATGCGCGCCGCGGCCATGTCGAAGGCGCGCCCGGCCAGGCGCGGCTGGCCGGCCTCGATCGCGGCCAGGCCCAGCAGGTTCAAGTTGAGCACGGCATTCCACTCGCCTTCCATGTACAGCGTATGCAGGATGCGCTGGAGTTCGGCGGCTTTGTCGGCAACGAAGCGGTCGGCTTCGGCCGCCAGCCGCTTCTCTTCGCCGTCGAACCAGGCTGCCGCTCCCGGCAGGGGCGCGGCCAGCGCCAGCGCGGCCAGTGCGGCGGCGGTGCGCCGCATCCCCCGGGCAGTCTTGCGGATCCGCATTGCCGGCCTCAGCGGTGCTGTGCCAGCGGCGCGGCGGTTTCACGCAGATCGGCCAGCTCCTGTTCGCCGGGCAGTTGGTAGCGCACGTTCATGGTGAAGCCGATCGCCTGGCCCGGCTCCAGCACCACCCGCTGGAACGTGAACTTCTGCACCTGGTCCAGCCGCTCGTGCCGCATCGCCACCTGCTCATCGGATTTCGAATAGTTGTCCATCGCCAGCGTCACCAGCGACAGGAACGGCAGCCCGCTCAGTACGCCCTTGACCATGGTCTGGTCGGTGTACTTGTTGGCGCTGCCCAGCTTGACCAGTTCCAGCTCGGCGGGCAGCAGGTCATAGACCGTCAGGTCGCCGCGGAAGGCCTTGTCGCCGCGGTTGAAGGCCAGGAAGTGGATGGTGCGGTTGAACTCGTCGGGGTCCTTGCTGTGCAGGTCCAGCAGGATCTCGCGGCGGATGAAGTCGCCGCGGTGCAGTTCGCCCTTGATGAATTCGATCCTGGGCACGTCCTTGCGGTTGACCGCCAGCTGCCGCTTGACTTCGGCCTGGGTCACCATGCCATCTTCATACAGGGTGTAGACCAGCGGGGTCGAGGCCACCACGACCTTGCTGTTGCCGGGGGACACGGCCACGGTATCGCCCACGTTCAGGCTGGACAGGTCGGCCTTGCCGGCCATATCGGCGCGCACCTGGGGCGAGCTGTCGCCGCCGGTGCGGGTGGATTTCAGTGCCATCTGCGGGGCGGCGCAGCCGGCAAGGAGGACGGCGGCCAGGGTGGCCGCCAGCAAGGAAGGACGTGGCATGGAACAAGCTCCGGTCATGGCTGCAGAACGGGATGGATGTCAGGGGTGCCGGCAGGACCGGGCATAACGCATCGTCATGGGCGTGCTGGCCCGGGCAGCGCGGGGTAGAGCTGGCCCGGGCGGTAGGGCTGCTGCGCCCGCTGCGCGTCCAGGATTTCGAGCGCACCCGGCAATGAGCCGGCCATGACGGCGTGCTCGGCGTAGTCGAGCTGCGTGCGCGGCGGCAGCACCAGCGTGCGCCAGGCGCTGGGCGGCTCGGGGGCGGTGCCGCCTTGCTGCGGGCGGAAGCGGGTGCGTACCAGCAGCGCGACGTCGAATTCGGCGCAGTTGTAGAGGCCCGCACTGACGGAGCCAAGCCCGCTGGCGGTGCGTGCGATGCCAAGCTCGCGCACGCCGACCATGTCGGCCAGCTCCGGCGAGAGGAACGAGACGGGCAGGGCGGGGCGCTCATGCTGCTGCCGCCACGGCGTGCAGCCGCGATGGGCGGGGGGCGTGGTGGAGCAGCCAGCCAGCGCCAGCAGGCAGGCCGCCAGCGCGCCGGCGCGCCTACCGATAGACCACATCGTCGGCCGCGGCGCGCTGGAATTCATAGATGTTGCTCCAGACCAGCTCGCCCGATTCGACCTCGACCAGCTCGAAGGAGATCTGCATGTAGCGCTGCACCATGCCGGTGGCGGCGCTGCGGCTGTCGAGCGAGCCGATGCGCCCGGACAGGCTGTAGTCGGCACCGATGCGCGCGCGGGTCAGGCCCAGCGTGCCGGCATCGGTGGCGCCGCTGCGCTTGGCCTGGCGCTCGCGTTCGACCAGGGCAGTCTGCGCGCTGACGAACTGGATGCGGGATTGCGCGGCGCGGTTCAGGCTGACCCGCAGCCGGTCCACGATCAGTTGCCGGTCCAGCGGCTGTGAGCTGTCGTTGATGAAGTTGGCGCTGTCCAGGGCGATGCGCGGGCGCTTGCCATCCTTGCCCGGCGCAAAACGCGGCTGCGCCAGGATGTCGCGCATCATCTGGTCAGCCATGGCCACGATGTCGTGACCGTCCAGGCCGACGCCGGACACCGGGCCCTTGCGGCTGACGTCCAGCTCCATGGCGGCCACGCCGGCCGTGTTCGGTGCGGTGGCCAGGCAACCGGCCAGCAACGCCGCCAGCCCGCACGCGGCCATCCCGGCAGCCAGCCGCACCGCGGCCGTTGCCGGGATGGCGCCTGCGGGCTCCCCCCTTGCATGCCCGATTTCCCGTGCGGCCGGTGTGCCGGCTGTCTTATGTGTCACGGTGGTCTTCCCCGTATTCCCGCTTGTTTGCCTGTCTTGTTGCCCGCACTGCCGGCTGCGGCCGATTGGGCTGTTTTGCCGGATCATAGGGGCAGGTGGATTCAGGCGCCTCCCCAGAATATGGGATGGGAAACCGCGGCAGACTGTGCGATGGGTGGGGGCGGCGGCGTTTACCCTGAGGGAGGCCGCGCGGCCGTCCCTGGCGCGGACGGATATGTCAGAATCCGCCGTCGTGCCCGGCGCAACGGGCGGCACAACGGCATGGCTCGGGAAGAGACAGGCATGGCAAGCACAACTAGTGTCCTGATCGTGGAGGATGACCCGGCGGCGCTGAGCCGCCTGGTGCAGGCCGTCGAGATGCATGCGCCGGCCACCGTGGTGGCAGGCTGCACCGCCAGCGCGGCGGAGGCCCTGGCCTGGCTGGCGCAGCACCAGCCCGACGTGCTGCTGTGCGACCTCGGCCTGCCGGACGGCAGCGGCATCGACGTGATCCGCGCCGCGCGCGAACGTTATCCCGCCTGCGACTGCATGGTGGTCACGGTGTTCGGCGACGACCAGCACGTGCTGGCCAGCATCGAGGCGGGCGCCATCGGCTACCTGCTCAAGGACGAAACCACGGACCGCATCGCCGCCTCCATCGGCGAACTGCGCGCGGGCGGCTCGCCGATGAGCCCGCTGATCGCGCGGCAGGTGGTGAACCGGCTGCGCGGCGCGCCGGCAGAGGCGGTTGCGCGCGATGCCGCGGCCACCGGCGCCGTGGTGCTGTCGGTGCGCGAGAACGAGATCCTGGACCTGATCTCGCGCGGCTATACCTATGCCGAGACTGCCCGCTATCTGGGGCTGAGCGTGCATACCGTGCAATCGCACATCAAGAACATCTACGGCAAGCTGGCAGTGCGCTCGCGCGGCGAGGCCGTGTTCGAGGCGGCCAAGCTGGGCCTGCTCAAGTCCTTGTGACCCCACCCCATGCTGCATCGGCCGCGCCACCTCCGGATCGTGCTTGTCGTGCTGCTGGCATGGGCCTGCCTGATGCTGTCCGGCGTGGCGGCAGCCGCGGGCACGATGGAACTGGCCGCGGCCACGCGCTCGGCCACGCTGACCGACGGCACGGTGCTGCCGGCGCGCCCGCTGACGCTGCCTGACTACTGGGACCGGGAGCAGCCGGGCAAGTCCGGCACGCTGGCCTACGAACTGCGCTTTGACCGCAACTGGCCCGCGGCTGACCCCGGGGGGCTGTTCGTGCCATGGGCCGGCGGCAGCTACGAGGTACGCCTCAATGGCGTGCTGATCGCCGCCGGCGGGCGCCTGGACGCACCCTCGTCGGCGCTGGCCAAGCGCCCCTACTACGTGGCCGTGCCGCCCGAGCTGGCGCGCGCGCACGGCAACCTGCTGCGCATCACCGTGGCGGCGCGCGCCTATGCGCGCTCGGGCCTGCTGCCGGTGACGGTGGGTCCGGCCGCTGAAGTGCGCGCGCAGTTCGAGCAGGCCTTCCGCCTGCGCGTGGTCGGCCCGCTGATTGCGGCGGTGCTCAGTGTCGTGCTGGGCGGCCTCGCGCTGCTGATCTGGTGGCGCCAGCGCGATCCGCTGTTCGGCCTGTACGGGCTGGCCGAGGTCGCCTGGAGCGTGCGCCTGCTCGACTACTTTGTCGATGACCTGGCGATTCCCGCGGAGCTGCGCAGCTATATCGTCGCCGCCGCGCGCGAGGTGTTCCTGGGCGCCATCGCCCGCTTCTGCCTGCTGGTGATCCGCGTGCCGTGGCGCTGGCTGCACCGCACCCTCAACGCCTACCTGTGGCTGGCGCTGCCGGTGGTCGCGCCGCTGGCCGCGATGTCGAGCCACCCGATGGTCTTTCCGCTGAGCTGGCTGGTCAAGGTGGGCATCATCCTGACCGTGGCCGGCGCGATGGTATGGGGCGCATTGCGCCGGCCCAGCCGCGAGGCGACGCTGCTGGCCGCCACCGTGGGCGTGTCGGCGTTGCTGTTCCTGGCGGACTGGATCAAGGTCTGGCTGACCGGCGACTACTACTGGGTCCATTCCATGACCCGCTATGTGTCGGTGCCGTTCAGCGTGGTGATGGCGTGGATGCTGGTGGAGCGCTACACCAGCGCGGTGCAGAGCCTGCAGGACGCCAACCAGGTGCTGACCGAGCGCGTCGCGCAGCGCGAGGCGCAGCTGCGCGCGGCCTTCGCGCGCACGCAGAAGATCGCCGCCGAGGAGACCGCGCTGCGCGAGCGCGGCCGCATCCTGCGCGACATGCACGATGGCCTGGGCAGCCAGCTTGTCACCACGATCTCGATGCTGGAATCCGGCAAGGCCAGCTCCCCGGAAATCGCCGTGCAGGTCCGGCACGCCCTGGATTCGCTGAAGCTTTCCATCGACGCCATGCAGGACACCGGCGGCGACCTGGCGGCAGTGCTGGGCAACCTGCGCTACCGCCTGGGTCCGCGCATCGCCGATGGGGGTCTCGACATCCACTGGGAGGTCGAGCGCCTGCCCGCGCTGGCGCATTTCACCGCGCGCAAGGTGCAGGAGCTGCAATACCTGCTGCTCGAAGGCATCACCAACGTGCTGCAGCACGCGCGGGCAACCGCCCTTACCGTGACCGCCCACGCGGACATGGACGCGCAGGTGATCCGGATCACGCTGGCCGACAACGGCCGCGGCTTCGACACCGGGGCCACGCGCGGCGGGCGCGGGCTGCGCAACATGCAGGTGCGCGCGGCGGCCATCGGCGGGCGCTTGCAGATCCGGTCGGCGCCGGGCAGTACGGCGCTGACGGTGGAGGTTCCGCTGGCGCCGGGAGACGGCGAGGAGGCCGGCACGGACGGGGAGGGGCTCGCGCCCGTCGCGTAGAGGTCCGGGCGGCCTGGGCGCGAAGGCTCTGCATGCCAGGCCGGGAGCTGGCGCTCAGCGCGCGCCACGCCGCGGCGTCAGCCGCACGGCCAGCGCAGCCAGCGCGGCGGCGCTCGCCAGCGCAGCCACGCCGGTCCAGCCGAAACGCGCCAGTGCCAGGCTGCCGAGCGCGGCGCCGACGGCCATGCCGGTGAACATGCAGACGAACAGCACGGCATTCAGGCGGCTGCGCGCGCCCGGATCGATGCCATAGACGATGGTCTGGTGCGCGACCAGGGCGATCTGGACACCGAGGTCGAACCCGATGGCGCTGGCGCCGATCAGCCACAACTGCGCATGCGGCGATACCAGCGGGGTCAGCAGCATGGCGGCAAACGACAGCGCCGCCAGTGCCGCGCCCAGCCGGGTCACCCGCTCCGGCCCGCTGCGGTCGGCAAGGCGCCCGGCAAGCGGCGCGCCCAGCGCGCCGGCGGCGCCGGCCAGGCCGAACGCCCCCGCGGCCTCGCTGCCGAGATGGAATGGTGCGCCATGCAGCATCACTGCCAGCGTGGACCAGAACGCGCTGAAGCCCACCGACAGCAGCCCCTGCGCCAGGGCCGCGCGGCGCAAGGCGCCATGCTCGCGCCACAGGGCCGCCAGCGAGGCCAGCAGCGCACCATACGGCAGCACCGTGGTGGGCGTGAAGCGCGGCAACTGGCGCCGGGCAACCAGCGCGACCGCCGCGATGCTGGCCGCCGCAATCATGAACATGGCGCGCCAGCCGAAGTGCGCGGCGACGAAGCCGCTCACCACCCGCGACAGCAGGATGCCCAGCAGCAATCCGGTCATGACTGTCCCGACCACCTTGCCGCGCTGCGCCGCGGGCGCCAGCGCCGCTGCAGCGGGCACGATGTCCTGGGCCATGGTGGCGGCCAGGCCCACCACCAGGCTGGATACCAGCAAGGCGCCAATGCCGGGCGCCAGGCCCGCCAGCAGCAAGGCGCCGACCAGCGCCACTGCCTTGGCCACGATGATGCGGCGGCGGTCATAGCGGTCGCCCAGCGGCGCCAGCAGCAGGATGCCCAGCGCATAGCCGAGCTGCGTCAGGGTCGGGATGGCGCCGGTTGCCGAATCGGAGGCATGCAGGTCGGGTGCCATCACCCCGAGCATGGGCTGGCTGTAGTACAGCGAGGCGACTGACAGGCCCGCGCCGACGGCAAGCAGCAGCACCAGGCGTCCCGGCAGGGGCGGGCTGGCAATGGTGGCGGCGGATGGGGTGGCGGGAACAGAGGACATATCGAGGTTGCGAGATCCGCAGGCAGGTTTGGATGGCTCGAAGTGTTGTCCACGCGGGCCGATTCTGGTAGACGTGCGGGATGAACAATGGTTATACGAGATGCGTATGAAACGCCAGCCAGCATCGCAGCGAACCACCACCATGCAGGGCAGGGCAGCCGCCCGCGGCGCCACCAGCGCCGACCGCATCGAGCTGTTGCAGACCTTTGTGCGCATCGTCGAGGCCGGCAGCCTTTCGATGGCGGCAGCGCAGCTGCAGACGACCCAGCCCACCGTCAGCCGGCGCCTGCAGACGCTGGAGCGGCTGCTCGGCGTGCGCCTGCTGCAGCGCTCCACGCATGCGATGAAGCTGACCGAGGACGGCGAGCGCTGCTATGAGCGTGCCAAGGAACTGGTGGCCGACTGGACCATGTTCGAGGCCGACGTGCGCGGGGTCGGGCATGCGCCGGCCGGCACGTTGCGCGTGGTGGTGCCGCACGCTTTCGGGCAGGAGCTGCTGGTCGGCCCGCTGGCCGGCTACCTGCAGCAGTACCCCGAAGTCTCGGTGGAATGGCTGCTGCATGACCGCACCCCGGATTTCATCGCCGAGGCCATCGATTGCGCGATCCATGTGGGCGAAGTGCATGAACCCGGCGTGGTGGCGGTGCGGCTCGCCGACGTGCCGCGCGCGGTCATTGCCGCACCGTCGCTGTTTGAGGGTAAGCCGCTGCCACGCCGGCCGGAAGACCTGGAGGACCTGCCATGGCTGGCGCTGCGCACCTTCTATCGCAATGAGGTCGTGCTGCAGAACACGCAGACGCTGGCGCGACAAGGCATCGCATTCCAGCCGCGCATGAGCACGGACAGCCTCTATGCGCTGCATTCGGCGACCCGGCTGGGGCTGGGCGTTGCCGTCGGCTCGGCCTGGATCTTTGCCGATGACATTGCCAGCGGCAGGCTGCTGCACCTGCTGCCGCAGTGGCAGGCCGATCCCTTGCCGATCTATCTGGTCTACCCCTATGCGCGCTTCTATCCGGCGAAGCTCAGGTTGTTTGTCGAAGCCATGCGGCAAGCCATTCCCACGCCGGGCATGGTCGGGAGCCCGGGCCCGCGCCGGCGCGAGCGCGGCGAGCGGACCCGTCGCGCATGAGCTTGCTCAGGGAGGCGCCGAAGACGACGCCGTCAAGGGCACAAGGCCGGACAGGCCGCCGTCACCCCTTGCCCGATGCCCCACACGTCTTCGGTGCACGCGGGCAGGCAGCGGTGCCGACGCTGCCCGTAACCCGTGCTTTCTGCCCCACTTCAGCGCGTTTTCTGCACTGGATTTGCGCATCATCAAGACCTTCGAAATTCGTGCTTCAGGCCTGCAAATCAAGGCCGATAGGAGGAAAACCAAGCCAAGTTCCGCGACCGCCATGACTCCCATTTTCCTTCCCGCCGAGCGCCTGATGGCGCGCCTGAATATCAACCGCAAGCTCGCGCTGATCGCCGTGCTGTTCCTGGTGCCGCTATGCGGCGCGATGTATGTGGTGCTGAGCGATGCGGCGCGATCGATCCGCACCACCGGCGATGAAGTGCGGGGGCTCACCGTGGTCGGGCATGCGCTCGACTTCATGCGCGAGACCCAGGTCCGGCGCGGCGCCGCCAATGCGGTGTTGTCGGGCAATGCGGCCTTTCGCGCCACCTTCGATGGGGCCGACAACAAGGCCGCGGCTAGCCTGGCGGGGCTGACGCGCAGCATCGCGGAGAATCCTGCTTTCGAACTCGGGGCCGGGGCGCGCAAGCTGGAGCAGGACTGGCAGCATCTGCGCGGGCTTGGCCTGGACACCATGGCCGGGCCGCTGTTCGAGCGCCACAGCGCACTGGTGCGGCAGACGCAGGCGTTTATCGGCGACGTGGCTGAGCGCTCGCAACTGGCGCTGGACAGCGAAGCGGGCTCCTACTACCTGATCAACCTGCTGGTGGGCCCGATGCCGCGCCTGGCCGAACTGAGCGCGCTGGCGCGCGGCCGCGGGGCCGGCATCATCGCGCAGGGCGGCTATGCCGATGCCGCGCAGCAGGCGGGTCTGGGCGCGCTCGCCGAGCAGATCCACGAGGGGCTGGAAACGGTGCGGCGCGACATCGCGCGCGTCGGGAACGCGGCACCGGCGTACCGGCCGCGCATCGGCGCCGCGCTGGCGCGACTCGCCGCGATGGACAATTTCCATCGCACGCTCAAGGTCCGGATGCTGGGCGCGACCGGCATCGACATCGATGCCAAGACTTACTTCGACGAGGCCACCGCCGCCATCGAAGGCGTGGCGGCCGCCAACAAGGCGTTTGCCGAGGTCGCGGGCGCCATGCTGGCACAGCGTGTGGCGAAGCAGGAAAGGCAGTTCGTGTTACTGGCGGGCATTGCGCTGGTGACCGTGGCCGCCGCGTTCTACCTGTTCATCGGCTTCAGCCGCGGCACGCGCGGCGACGTGCGGCAGGTGGCGGAGATGGTCGAACGCATCAACGCGGGCGACCTGACCCTGCGCATCGCGGTGCGCGGGCGCGATGAACTGAGCGAGATCAAGCGGCACCTGCTGTCGCTGGTGGACAGTTGGCGCGCGCTGATCGGCGACACCAAGGCCGGCGCACACAACGTGCTGGCGGCGGCGGGCGATATCGCGCAGGGCAATATCGACCTGTCGCAGCGCACCGAGGAGCAGGCCTCGTCGCTGGAGCAGACCGCGGCCAGCATGGAGCAGCTGACGGCCACCGTGCAGCAGAACGCCAGCAATGCCGGCCAGGCCAGCGAGCTGGCGCGCGAGGCGTCTGACGTGGCGCGCGCCGGCGGCGACGCGGTCGGGCGCATGCAGCAGACCATGCAGGAGATCGAGGCCGATTCGCGGCGCATCGTCGACATCATCGCGGTGATCGACGGCATTGCCTTCCAGACCAATATCCTGGCGCTGAATGCGGCGGTGGAGGCCGCGCGCGCGGGCGAGGCCGGCCGCGGCTTTGCGGTGGTGGCGACCGAAGTGCGCGGGCTGGCGCAGCGCGCCGGCAGCTCGGCCAAGGAGATCCGCACGCTGATCTCGCAATCGGCGCAGCGCGTGGCGTCGGGCAACACGCTGGCGCTGGACGTTGCCGCGACCATGGAGAACACCGTTGCCGCCATCGGCCGCGTGACGGCGATGATGGATGAGATCAGCCATGCCTCGCGCGAGCAGAGCAGCGGCATCGCCCAGGTCAACCAGGCGGTGACGCAGATGGACCAGGTCACGCAGCAGAACGCCGCGCTGGTGGAGGAGGCCGCCGCGGCGGCGCAGTCGCTGCAGGAGCAGGCGCTGCATATGCAGCGGGCGGTGGCGGTGTTCCGGACCGAGGCGCAAGCCTAGTCCGCCACGCAGTGCTCAGCGCCGGAAGATCCAGATCACGACCGACACCAGCACCGACACCAGGATGCAGGTCGTGATCGGAAAGTAGAAGCTGAACCCGTCCCGGACGATATGGATATCGCCGGGCAGCCGCCCGAGCGGCAGCTTCGACAGCCAGGGCCAGGCAGCTGCGGCTGCGATCAGCAGGCAGCCAAGGATGAGAAGCAGGCGTTGCATGATCGGATGGATTTGTTCGGGCCGGCGGCTTGTGGCGCCGCGTGTCCTGAGACATTGGACAGGCACGGCACCGCAGGATTGCATCGGCTCGGCGCACCGGGGCCAGGGACTATAGGTCGCGGGTTTCGGAATGTAAATTGAGAGTTGGCGCTGTTTGCATGAAATTTGGTTATACCGCCGAAATACCGCAAGGCTAGTCTGATAGTAGATTTCACGAACAGTTCGTTTTCTGATAGAAAGCACTGTTCCCTGATCCAGATGTTCAATCTGGTTCCAAAAAAATGGCGCGTTCCGGTGAAATCCACATGCTGGACGGCCAATTTCCCGCCGGGTTAACGCTAATTCTGAGTCGCAATGCCCGTTGCCTAAGATTCCGTTCAATTGGAGAACAGCGGTTCGCCATTAGAACAAAATCGCATGTCCGGCCTGCAGGATGGCTAGTGCGATTTCCAGGAAAACGGAGACAGCAGTGCAACATCCCACCCAAACGAAGGGCGGCGTCACGGACGTCCAGGCCCTGATCGACGGACAGCGATTCACTGGGTACCAGTGGCTCATTCTTGTGCTGTGCTTCCTGATCGTTGCCATTGACGGTTTCGATACCGCCGCAATCGGATATATCGCGCCGGCGCTGGTGCAGGACTGGGGGATCGAGAAAGCCGCCCTCGGGCCCGTCATGAGCGCGGCCCTGTTCGGTCTTGCTTTCGGTGCGATCTTCGCCGGTCCGCTGGCTGATCGGGTCGGCCGCAAGAAGGTGCTGGTGCTGTCCGTCTTCTTCTTTGGCGCCTGCAGTCTCGCCACCGCGTTTGCGCCCACGCTGGGCTGGCTCACGGTCTGGCGCTTCCTGACCGGCCTTGGCCTGGGCGCCGCCATGCCCAATGCCGTGACGCTGACATCAGAGTTCGCGCCGCAACGCCGCCGTGCCGTGCTCGTGAACACCATGTTCTGCGGCTTTCCGCTTGGTTCCGCGGCCGGCGGCTTTGTCGCCGCCGCGATGATCCCGCACTTCGGCTGGCACAGCGTGCTGCTGCTTGGCGGCATCGTGCCGCTTGCGCTCGCGCTGTTGCTGGTGGCGCTGCTGCCGGAGTCCGTGCGCTACATGGTCCTGCGCAACTATCCTGCCACCCAGATCCGCAACGTGCTGCGACGCGTGACTGGCGCAGACCTGTCCAGGGCCAACAACTTCATCATCGGCGAGCAGGCCCCTGCGACCCGATCCGCCATCGGCACCGTGCTGGCGCCCGGCTATCGCCTGGGCTCGGCGATGCTATGGTCCACTTACTTCATGGGCCTCGTCATCTTCTACCTGCTGACGAGCTGGATGCCGACGCTGATGAAGGACGCCGGTTTCTCGATCCAGCACGCGTCATTCCTGACGGCGCTGTTTCCGCTCGGTGGCGGCATCGGCACCATCGCGGCCGGCTGGTTCATGGACCGCTTCAATCCGAACAAGGTCATCGCCATCACCTATGCTGCAACCGGCGTACTGATCTACGCAGTGGGCCACGGCACCGGCAGCCAGGTGCTGCTGGGCGTACTGATCTTCCTCGCCGGTACGGCCATGAACGGCGCCCAGTCTTCGATGCCTTCGCTGGCCGCGGCCTTTTACCCGACGCAGGGCCGTGCTACCGGCGTTGCCTGGATGCTTGGCATCGGCCGCTTCGGCGGCATCACCGGCGCGCTGCTCGGTGCTGAACTGCTGCGCCTGCACCTGGGCTTCGACACGATTTTTACGCTGCTTACCGTGCCGGCATTCCTTGCCGCCGGTGCACTGCTGGTGAAGCATTTCAGCAGCCGGCCTGCGGGTGCCGCCGACTCAGTCAATGGCGGCGCAAGCGTCGCAAGTCACTGAGCGGAAGCAGGCTGGGCCGCGGCGCGAATGCAGTTTGCCAACGCCTCGGCCATCGGCGTGAGCGTGCGGTCGCCGTGCCGCAGCAGGCCGATCGGTTCCTCGGTGCCCTGCGTATCGATTGGCAGGAGTACCAGATCTCCCTCGGACACCGCGCGCCTGGTTGCGGAGAGCGGCGCTGCCCACACGCTGTCACTCTGCCGGGCCAGCAGGCGTCCGAGATAGGCATCCGAGGTTTCCACGCATCCGCCCGGCAGGGGCAGGCCGTGCCGGGCGAGCAGGCTTTCCGTGTTGTGGCGGGGAATCGAGCCCGCGGCCGGAATCACCAGCGGCCATGCCAGCGCGTCCACCAGCGTTGGCCGCGATACGGCGGCGAGGGGATGCCCGGGGCGAACCGCCAGAGCCAGCGAGTCCTGGCCCAGGGACTCGAACCACAGGCTCTCCATGGCCACCGGGTCATCCATGCGGCCAATGACCAGGTCGAGCACATCCGCCTTGAGTTGGTCGATGAGGTTGCGGTTCATGCCGGTCTGCACGGCAAGGCCGACCTCGGGATGCGCGGCGCGGAAACGCAGCAGGGCGTCGGTCAGCACGGCCGGCACCACGCTCGGCAGCGCACCCAGCCGGATGCGCTCCTGCGGCAGCGCATCCGCGCCGGCCATGCTGTCCGCCGCGGCATCGATATCCGCGAGGATGCGCAGGGCGTGGCGCAGGAAGCGCGTGCCGGCGGTGGTCAGTTCGGTGCCGGCCCGCTGCCGCACCAGCAGGCGGGTGCCGGCCAGCTCCTCGAGCTCGCTCAGTGTCTTGGAGACGGCCGGCTGGGTCAGGCCCAGGCGTTCGGCCGCACGGCCCAGGTGCTGGGTCTGCGACACCGCCACGAAACAATAGAGGTGCCGCAGCCGCACGCGATTGCGGAAGATTTCGAGTGCGGGAGGGGCCTGTGGTTTCATGCCTAAAAGTTATCGTATTTAACAGTAATCTTAATTTACATGACTTTATGTGTTGTTTAAAGTCAAACCATTCCAACGACGAGGAGACTGCCCGATGACCCGTCTTGCCCAGTACCGCCGTCCCTACTGGGACACCCAGCCCGAATACCGCTTCGACCCCTATGCCTCGACGCAGAAGCGCTCGCCGGCCCAGCCGCTGATTGCGCTGCCGCAGTCGCTGTCTGAAGTGACCGGTCCCACCTTTGGCGCTGAGTTCGTCCGCGAAGGTGATAACGACCTCACCGTCGGCAACGGCGGCGAGCCCATCGGCGAGCGCATCCTCGTGACCGGCCGTGTGCTGGACGAGAATGGCAGGCCGGTGCCGAACGCGCTGATCGAGGTGTGGCAGGCCAATGCGGCCGGCCGCTACGTGCACAAGCGCGACCAGCATGATGCGCCGCTCGACCCGCATTTCTCGGGCGAGGGCCGCACCGTCACCGATACCAGCGGGCGCTACCAGTTCAAGACCATCAAGCCCGGCGCCTATCCCTGGCGCAACCACCACAATGCCTGGCGGCCGCAGCATATCCACTTCTCGCTGTTCGGCAACGCCTACGCCACGCGGCTGGTGACGCAGATGTATTTCCCCGGCGATCCGCTGTTGCCGTTCGATCCGATTTTCAACTGCGTGCCGGACGAAAAGGCGCGCGACCGGCTTGTGGCCAGCCTCGACTGGGAGACGACCCAGCCCGAATACGCGCTCGGCTACCATTTCGATATCGTGCTGCGTGGCCGCGATGCCACGCCGATGGAGTAAGACCATGCTCTACGCCACCGCATCCCAGACCGTCGGCCCTTATCTCCATATCGGCCTGAGCGGCCTGAACTTCGCCGACCTGACCGCCAGCGCGCCGGAACTGGCTGGCCAGCGCATCGTGATCGAAGGCCGCGTGACCGACGCCGACGGCGAGCCCGTGCCGGACGGCATGGTCGAGATCTGGCAGGCCAACCCCGCCGGCCGCTACCGCCACCCCGACGATGCGCGCGAGCTGCCGCTGGTGCCCGGCTTTACCGGCTTCGGCCGCGTGCCGACCGAGGCCGACGGCTCGTTCCGCTTTGTCACCGTCAAGCCCGGCACCGTGCCCGGCCCGGACGGCCGGCCGCAGGCGCCGCACATCATGGTGTCGGTGTTCATGCGCGGGCTGGTCAAGCATGTCGCCACGCGCATGTACTTCCCGGACGAAGCGGCCGCCAATGCCGCCGATGCCGTGCTGGCGCTGGTCCCCGCCGAGCGCCGCGGCACGCTGATTGCCAGCGATGCCGGCAACGGCACGCTGCGCTGGGATGTGGCGCTGCAGGGGCAGGGCGAGACGGTGTTCTTCGATATCTGAGGCACTCGCTGCCGGCAACAGACGCATAATCGGGTGGCCGTCGATGTCACGGCCACTCACGCTACCCATCGCCCCCAATGCCAACCGCTGCGCGTCTTACCGATCCCATGTCCGGCAGCCCGGCCGTGCTGGACATTTTCTCCGACGCCGGCACGGTGCAGCGCATGCTTGCCGTGGAGGCCGCGCTCGCGCGCGCCGAAGCGGACAGCGGCGTGATCCCTGCCGCGGCCGCGGCCGTGATCTCCGACGTCTGCCGCGATCCCGGCATCATTGACCGCGACGCGCTTGCGCAAGCCGCAGTCGCTGCCGGCAATCTCGCGATTCCCTTCGTCAGGCAACTGACCGCCGCCGTGGCCGCGCGCGATGCCGAGGCGGCGCGCTTTGTCCACTGGGGCGCCACCAGCCAGGACATCATCGACACCGCACTGGTGCTCCAGGCCGGCGACGCGCTGCGCGCGCTGGATGCCGACCTGGTGCGCCTGGGCGAAGCCTGCGCCGCGCTGGCTTCGGCGCATCGGGCCACGCCGATGGTCGCCCGCACCTGGCTTCAGCATGCACTGCCAGCCAGCTTCGGCCTCAAGGCCGCGGGCTGGCTTGATGCGCTGCGCCGCGATCTCGGCCGTCTCGATGCTACCCGCGCCCAGGCCCGCGCGCTGCAGTTCGGCGGCGCCGCCGGCACGCTCGCCAGCCTTGGCCAGGCCGCGCCCGCGGTGACCGCCGCGCTGGCCCGCGAACTGGACCTGGCCGCGCCCGTGCTGCCGTGGCACGCGCATCGCGACCGCATGGCCGAGGTTGCCACCACGCTGGGCATGCTGACCGGCACGCTCGGCAAGATGGCGCGCGATATCTCGCTGATGATGCAGACCGAGGTGGCGGAAGTGGCCGAGCCGTCTGGCCCCGGCCGCGGCGGCTCCAGCACCATGCCGCACAAGCGCAACCCGGTCGGCTGCGCGGCGGTGCTGACGGCCGCGGTGCGCGTGCCCCCGCTGGTGGCGACGATGCTGGCGGGCATGGTGCAGGAACATGAACGCGCCCTGGGCGGCTGGCAGGCAGAGTGGGACACGCTGCCGCAGATCGTGACGCTGGCCGCCGGCGCGCTGCGCCAGATGGGCGAGGTCGTGGCGGGGCTGCAGGTCGATGCGGCGCGCATGCGTGCCAACCTCGGCCTGACCCATGGCCTGATCCTCGGCGAGGCGGCGATGCTTGAACTTGGCAGCAGGATCGGCAGGCTGCCGGCGCACCATCTGGTGGAACGCGCCTCGCAGCGTGCCGTCGCCGACGGCACCAGCCTGCGTGACGCGCTGGCCCGCACGCTGCAATCCGATCCGGCGCATGCCCGCCTGCTCGATGACGCCGCGCTGGATCGCCTTGCCGACCCCGCCAACTACGCGGGCCAGTCAGCGGCCTTTGCGGACGCTGCCGTGCAGGCCTGGCAATCCGCACTGGTGGCGCGCCAGTCCTGAGACTGCCCTGAGCCCGGAACTACCGCGATGCGCCGGCCACGCCGCCGGCCGCGCACCCAAGGAGACTGCATTGCCCTACCTCGACCACGCCGGCGCCCGGCTCTTCTACACCGTTGACGGCCCCGAGTCCGCGCCGGCCATCTTCTTCTCGAACTCGCTCGGCACCGACCACACCATGTGGGAGCCGCAGGCTGCCGCGCTGGCCGGTCGCTATCGCGTGGTGCGCTACGACACCCGCGGCCACGGCCGCTCGACCGCGCCGGGCGATGCCTTTACCGTGGCGCAGCTCGGGCAGGACGTCATCGCCATCCTGGATGCGCTGGGGATCGGGCAGGCGGTGTTCTGTGGCCTGTCGATGGGCGGGCTCACCGGGATGTGGCTGGGCATCCATGCGCCGCAGCGGTTCTCGCATATCGTGCTGGCCAATACCGCCGCGAAGATCGGCAATGCCGACGGCTGGAATACCCGCATCGAGACCGTACGGCGCGAAGGCATGGCCGTGATGGTCGCGCCTTCGGTCGAGCGCTGGTTCACGCCGGAGTTTGCCGCCACGGCCGAGCGCGCGCTGGACGGCCTGCGCGATGTGCTGGCCGGGCTCGCTCCGCGCGGCTATGCGGCCAGTTGCGCGGCCGTGCGCGACGCCGATTTCCGCGAGTCGGTCGCATCGATCCAGGTGCCGGTGCTGGTCATCGCCGGCAGCCAGGACCCGTCGACCCCTGCGCAGGAAGGCCGCGCGCTGGCCGACGCGATTCCCGGCGCCCGCTTTGTCGAACTGCCCGCCGCGCATATTTCCAGCTTCGAGCAGCCCGGCCGCTTCACGGCGGCGCTGCTCGATTTCGTGCGCGGCCGGCTGCCGGTGACCGACGACCATGCGCGCTACGACGCCGGCCTTGCCGTGCGGCGCGAGGTGCTGGGCAGCGCGCACGTGGACCGTTCGCTCGCGCGGCTGACCCCGCTCAACGAGGAATTCCAGCACCTCATCACGCGCTATGCCTGGGGTGAGATCTGGACGCGCGAAGGCCTGCCGCGGCATACGCGCAGCCTGCTGACGATCGCCATGATGGTGGCGCTGAACCGCGCCGAGGAGCTGAAGCTCCATCTGCGCGCCGCCGCCAACAACGGCGTGACGCGCGACGAGATCAAGGAGGTCTTGCTGCAGGCCGCGATCTATTGCGGCGTGCCGGCGGCGAACTCGGCATTTCATCTGGCCGAGGAGGTGTTCGCCGAAATCGACCAGGCAGGCTGAGCGGTCAGCCCGCCGCATCCGCGGGCGGTGGCATCGCAAATGCCGGCAGCCGCGCACGCCCCGACTGCCGGAACTCAGTCGGCGCCTGTCCTACCAGCCGTGCAAAGAAGCGCGAGAAGTAGGCCGCGTCAGCGAACCCGAGCGACAGGGCGATGTGCTTGACCTCCAGGTCGCTGAACAGCAGGTCGCGCTGCGCCTCGGCCAGTACGCGCGCGTGGATCATCTGCAGGGCCGACTGCCCGCAAGCCTGGCGGCACACGCGGTTGAGCTGCGTGGGTGTGATGCCGATGGCGCTTGCATAGTGCGTGATGTCCTTGTGCTCACGATAGTCGGATTCGAGCAACTGCTGGAACAGCCGGAAATGCCGCGCGGGCCGGCTGTCGCTGCGCGCCGCGGCCGGCGCGGCGGCATTGGCCAGCCGCGCGATGCCGATCAGCAGCAGCGTCAGCAACGCCGACAGCGACGCCCCGCGCCAGGCGGACACGGTTTCCATCTCGCCGCGAACCAGTGCCAGCGTATCGGCCAGCGGGTGGCCCCGGCGCACGCGGTCGTGGCGCGGATCGGCGAACAGCGGTAGCGCATCCGGCACACCCGCCAGCAGCGTGCGCAGGTGGCTGTCGGTCATGGTCACGACCATGCCGTCGGTATCCGGCGTGAAGACAAAGCCGTGGATGTGCCGTGGCGGCATCGTCACCAGCGAGCCGCTGCGCAGCCGTTCGCGCCGCTCCTCCAGCAAGGCTTCGCCGGCGCCTGAGTGAATGTACAGAATTTGCAGGAAGCGATCATGCCGATGGGGCTTGATCTCCCATCCGTGCAGGCGGCTGCGTGCGGCAATGGATTCGAAATGGAGCTGGTTTTCCAGCAGTTCCGAGGGATTGATGCCATACAGAGAGTACGTCGGGACAGGTTTCACGGTGGCTTAGGTGTTTACCATCGATGTTCCGATTGTCCTGTCATTGGTTCGATCTGTCCATTCCTTGGCGGGTCTCCGCCGACTATCTTTAGCGGCAGAAGACCGATAACCACAAGGAGACAAGACATGCGCACCCAGGTTGCCATCATCGGCGCCGGCCCGGCCGGCCTGCTGCTCGGCCAGTTGCTGACACGCGCCGGCATCGACAACATCATCATCGAACAACGCAGTCCCGAATACGTGCTTGGCCGCATCCGCGCGGGCATCCTGGAGAGCGTCACCGTCGACGCGCTGGAACGCGCCGGCGTGGCCGGGCGGCTGCATGCGGAAGGCCTGGTCCACCACAGCATCGCCCTGTCGTACGGCGGGCAGCGTCACCATATCGACCTGCATGCGCTGATCGGGCGCAGCGTCACGGTGTACGGGCAGACCGAGGTCACGCGCGACCTGATGGATGCGCGCCGCGCCGATGACACCCCCACCGTCTATGAAGCGCAGGAGGTGAGCGTGCACGGTTTCGACGGCAGCACGCCGTCCGTGCGCTATCGCAAGGATGGGGCCATGCACGAGGTGGCCTGCGACTACATCGCCGGCTGCGACGGTTTTCACGGCATCTGCCGCGAGAGCGTGCCGGCCGCGGCGCGGCAGGTGTTCGAGCGGGTCTATCCGTTCGGCTGGCTGGGGCTGTTGTCGGAGACGCCCCCCGTTGCCGATGAGCTGGTCTATGCCAGCCATGAGCGCGGCTTCGCGCTGTGCAGCATGCGTTCGCGCCACCGCAGCCGCTATTACGTGCAGGTGGCGGCTAGCGAGCGCGTGGAAGACTGGTCAGACGAGCGCTTCTGGCAGGAGCTGCGCAGCCGGCTCGATCCGCAGACGGCAAGCGCGCTGGTGACCGGGCCCAGCATCGAGAAGAGCATTGCGCCGCTGCGCAGCTTTGTGTCCGAGCCGATGCGTTTTGGCCGGCTGTTCCTGGCGGGCGACGCGGCGCATATCGTGCCGCCTACCGGGGCCAAGGGGTTGAACCTGGCGGCCAGTGATGTGCTGGCGTTGTCCGAAGGCTTTGAAGCCCGTTACCGCCGTGCCGATGCCAGCGGCCTCGATGGCTATTCCGCGCGTTGCCTGCAGCGCGTGTGGAAGGCCGAGCGCTTCTCGTGGTGGATGACTTCGCTGTTGCACCGGTTCCCGGATGCGGATGCGTTCTCGTTGCGGATGCAGCGGGCGGAGCTGGATTATGTGGTGGGGTCGGAGGCTGCGTCGCGGGTGCTGGCGGAGAATTATGTGGGATTACCGTATTGAGGTGAGTGCACTGCGCGATTGCTGACGGCATCCGCATGCTGCGGGTTTGCTCCCCCTCCCGCAAGCGGGAGTGGGAGCACACAATCGGGTCGCCGGAACTCGGTAGAACTTGCTGGCAGCCGACGCTACGCGGCCAGCGAGCCAGCGTCCGGCACGATCGCGTGCACCGCTTGCAGCGTGTCTGCAACCACCCCACCCACCAGCATCACGGCCGGGCTGGCCAGCCCCGCCGCGAGCGCTTCGGCGAGCGTGCCGAGCGTGCCGGTCCAGCTGCGTGCCTGCTCGCTGCCGGCATGCATCACCACTGCCGCCGGCATGTCGCTGCGCATGCCCGCCGCCAGCAAGCCGTCGCGGATCGCCGCGAGCCGGCTCATGCCCATATAGATCACGAGCGTGGTGCCGCCACGCACCAGCGCCTGCCAGTCGGGCGAGCCGTGCGCGCTGGTATGGCCGGTTACGAAGGTCACGCCGTGGCAGTGCGCGCGGTGCGTCAGCGCAATCCCCAGTGCCTGCGCGGCGGCGATGCCGCTGCTGATGCCATTGACGATCTCGACGGCCACGCCGTGGCCGCGCAGGAAGGCGGCTTCTTCGCCGCCGCGCCCGAACAGCAGCGGATCGCCACCCTTGACGCGCGCCACGCTGCGGCCGGCCAGCGCGTGCTGCAGCGTCACCTTCTGGATGCGTTCCTGGCTGACCGAGCAGCGCCCGCCGCGCTTGCCGACCCACTCAACATGGGTGCCGGGGCTGGCATAGCAGGACATCTCCGGCGCGATCAGGTCATCGACCAGCCAGACCTCGGCCGCGGCCAGCGCGCGCATGGCGCGTACCGTGACCAGGTCCGGGCTACCCGGGCCGACGCCGACCAGCCAGACCTTGCCGGGTTTCAGGGGTGGATTCATCTCGGGCTCCTGCGATCGGGCATCACCACGCCGGCTCAGTGGCTGGTGCCGGCCGAGCGCGTGGTCTTGTTGAAGACGTTGTACTTGCCGATGGGCTTGTCCATCGGCAGGCGCCTGACCTCCTGCAAGGTGGCCGCGTCGTACACCACGATGGCGCCGTCGCGCTCCATCAGGCTGACCAGCGCGTAGCGCCCGTCGCGCGTGAATTCGACGTGGGCAGCGGTGCGCCCCGCGCTCGGAGTAACGCTGCCGACCACCCGCAGGCTTTGCTTGTCGATCACCTGCAGCGTGTCGCGCCTCGGGCTCATCATGGCATCGGCCCAGGCGTAGGGGGTGTTTTCATGGCTGCGCAGGAAGAAGCCCGGACCGTTGGTCGGCACGGTGGCGACCGTGTGCCAGTCCTGCATGTCGATCACCGTGATGCGCCCTTGCCCGAGGTCGGGCGAGGCCATCACCTCACGTCCGTCGCGCTGCCAGGTGATGCCGCTGCCCAGGTGCGGCATGCCGCCAAGCGATAGCGCCGCGACCTTTCGACCCTGCTGCAGGTCGATCACCTGGCCGCCACCCTTGCGCGAGGCGCCCAGGATATGGCGATAGGGTTGGTCGAAGAAGAAGTCGTCGAGCACATCGTCCAGCACCACCACGCGAGGTGCCAGCGCCGGCAGCGGCGCACCGGCCGCATCGGCGTACGGAATCTCCCAGACCTCGGCGATATCCTTCAGCGCGGCAATAAAGCTGTGGCGCGGCGCGGCGTCGTAGACGGCGGAGACGCGCGAGGCCTCGCCATTGCGCCCCTTCACGTCGATCACCCGCGCCAGCGACAGGTCTTCGGCATTGAGCAGCACCAGCGTGCGCGGCAGCGTATTGCCGGCCAGCACCCAGCGGCCATCATCGCTGACGGCGATGTTGCGCGTGTTCACGCCGACCCGGATCTCCGCCACATAGGCCAGGTTCCACAGGTCGTACTTGCTGACCCAGCCATCGCGGCTGGCCAGGTAGACATAGCGGCCGTCGCGGCTGAACTTGGGGCCGCCGCGCAGCGCAAAACGGGTGGCAAAGCGATGGACCGGTGCCAGCCGGTCCCCGTCGAGCACGGTCATATGATGGCTGCCGGCCTCCACCACCACGAACAGGTTCTGCGGATCGGCGCCGAACAGCGGCCGCGCCGGCAGGCTGCCGGGGGCGTGGTGGACGATATGGCTGGCGCGGATGGCCTGCGCGTTCCATTGCGGCGTGGCTGCGGGTGCCGTGCGCAGCCAGCGCGCCAGGGCCTGCAAGTCGGGCTCGGCCAGCGTGCCGGCGAATGCCGGCATCTGCGTGGCGGCGCGGCCAGCGTGCAGCACCTGGTCAAGTTCGCTGGCGCGCAGGCGTTCCAGGCTTTCCGGCAGCAGCGCGGGGCCCATGGCGCCGAGGCGGTCCGCGCCATGGCAGGCGGCGCAGTGCTGGCTGTAGAGCGCCGCGGGGTCGGCGGCCATGGCGGCTTGCGTGGCGCAGGCAAAGGCCAGGCCGACCAGCCATCGGAGCACGGTCTTCATGCCGCCACCTCCGTGCCCGGCGCATGCGCGATCTCGGCATCGCTCAGGTAGCAGCCCGGGTCTTCCGCCCAGGCGTTGCCTGTCAGCGCAAAGGCGCGCACCCGGGTATTGCCGTTGCAGATGGCGCGATATGCGCAGCCCGCGCAACGCCCCTGCAGCGGACGCGGCGTGCTGGCCAGGCCCGCCATCAGCGGATCGGCGCGGCTGGCCCAGATCTCGCCGAACGGCCGCTCGCGCACATTGCCCACGGTCACGTGCCACCACATCGTGTCGGGATGGACATTGCCGAGGTTGTCGATATTGGCCACGCCGACCCCGGTGGCGTTGCCGCCCCAGTGTTCCAGCCGCTGGCGCATATCCACCAGGCGATGCGGCAAGCGCCTGGCGATCCAGTACAGCAGGTACACGCCATCCGCATCGTTGTTGCCGGTGACGAAGTCGCCCGCATGGCCCTGCTGCGTGCGCTGCCAGACGTGGTCGAACAGCCAGTCGAGCGCGGCGCGGGTGCGCGCATGGTGCGCGTCTTCGGCGCGATGGCTGCGTGCACGGCCAGCATAGTTGAAGTGCGACAGGTAGAACTTGTCGATGCCCTCATGCTCGGTCAGCGCCACCAGGTCGGGCAGTTGCGCCGCGTTGGCTTCGGTCAGCGTCATGCGCACGCCCACGCGCAGGCCGGCCGCACGCGCGGCGCGCAGGCCCGCCAGCGCCTGCGCAAAGGCGCCGTCGCTGCGGCGGAAGCGGTCGTGCGTGGCGGGCAGGCCGTCCAGGCTGACGCCGACGTAGTCGAAGCCCGCTGCCGCTAGCCGCGCGGCATGCCCCGCATCGAGCAGCGTGCCGTTGGACGACAGCGACAGGTGGAAGCCGAGTGCGCGCGCCCGTGCGGCAATCTCGTAGAGGTCCGGCCGCAGCAGCGGTTCGCCCCCGGACAGGATCAGCGCGGGCACGCGCGCATCGCGCAACTGGTCGAGCACGCGCAGCGCCTCGGCGGTATCCAGCTCGCCCTTGAAGTCCGTGTCGGCGGAGGTTGCATAGCAGTGCCGGCAGTTGAGGTTGCAGCGGCGGATCAGGTTCCAGATCACCACCGGGCCGGCGGGCTTGCGCGGCGGCGGCACCGGGCCGGCATCGCGCAGGGCTTCCATGAAGCGGGACAGGCGGAACATGGGCGGGGTTTCCTATTGGTCTGGGCCGGGCGGCGGCAGGCGCAGCCCGGTTTTCTTGAGGATGCGGGTGGACCACAGCACGTCGTGCGCGCGGCAGGCGTCGCCAAGCAGTGCCGCGATCGCGGCAACCTGCGGCGCGGCGTCCTGGCGGGAGCGCGCATGGACCATCGCGAACAGGTTGTAGGGCCAATGCGGCAAGTGGCGCGGACGGCGATAGCAATGGCTGACGAAGGGCAGGGCGCCGATGCGCTCGCCGAGCATGTCGATGAACGCATCGTCCACGTCCCACACGGTCATGCCGTTGGCGCGCCAGCCCAGCCGGTAGTGGTTGGGAACGGCGCCGATACGACGCAGCACGCCGCGCGCATGCATCGCGGCGAGCCGCGCCATCACTTCCTGTTCGGTCAGGCCGAGTGCGCCGGCCACTGCCGCGTAGGGCGCCGGCACCAACGGGAGTCCTGCTTGCGTGGCGCGGATCAGCGCCAGGTCGACGGGATCGACAGGCTTGGGCATCAGGCGGGCAGGTAGAGGTTGACGAAGAACTCGCGTTCCTTCGGGAACGGCAGGATCTCGACGCCGGCCGCCGCCGCGATGCGCGCGAGTACCGGCGCGACATCTTCCTGCCTCGCCACCGCCAGCACGAACCACAGGTTCAGGTGATGCGTGCGCGCGTAGTGGTGGGCGACCTCGGGGTGCGCGTTGATGGCAGCGATCACGGCGTCCATCCGCTCGGCGGGTGCATGGCAGGCGCACAGCACGAAGCTGCCGCCCGCGCGCTCGATCTGGTACAGCGGGCCGAAGCGTGTCAGCACGCCTGCGGCAAGCAGTGCGCGCAGCCGCTCCAGCAGTTCGGCCTCGGTGATGCCGAGCGCCGCCGCCGCTTCGGCATACGGATGCGGCACCAGGGGCAGGCCGCGCTGCAGCGCGTTGATGATGCGGCGGTCGAGCGGGTCGAGTGCGGCGATGGCACGGGTCATGCCGACACCTGCATGGCATAGCGTGTGCCGCGCTGCTTGTAGCAGCGCGTGCCGACCAGCACGGTCCCGGGCGCATGTTCCAGCCCGGCGGTGGCATGGATGCGCGCCAGCGCGGGCAGCAAGTCTTGCGCATTGCGCGCATGGACCATCGCAAACAGGTTGTAGGGCCAGTCGGGCAGCCGGCGCGCGCGGCGGTAGCACAGGGTCACGCGCGCCAGCCGCGCCAGCCGCATGCCGATGGCGTCCACGTGCGCGTCGGGCACATCCCACACGCACATGGCGTTGTGGCCGAAGCCGAAGCGCCCATGCTGCAGCACCACGCCCAGGCGCCGGATCACGCCCTGCGCGGACCAGCGCGTCAGCCGCTCCAGGACCTGAGGCATCGCCATCCGCGCTTGCGCTGCCAGTGCGTGGAACGGGCGTGGCGTCAGCGGCAGGCCGGCTTCCAGTGCGGCCACCAGGCGCCAGTCGTCATCGTCCAGGGCGACAGGCGCGGCGGGAGCGGCCGCGCTGGCAGCGCGGCGGGCGCGTGCGCTGCCCGGGCGCGCGAGCGGGAAGCCGAGGTCGATGTGATACTCGCGGGCCATGGGCAGGTCCAGCGGCGCCAGGCCGGTCATTTCCCCGATCGACGCCAGCGTGACATCGAGCATGCGGCGCTCGCGCGCGCCCGCGACGAACCACAGGTTGTACGGATGGCCGCTGCGCGCATAGTTGTGGCTGACCGCCGCGCAGGCACTGACGCGCGCCGCCACGCGGTCCAGCTGGGCCGGCGGCACGGACAGCGCCGCCAGCGTGCTGACGCCGATCACGTTGGGCGCGAACACCGCGCCGACGCGGCTGATGCGCCCGTTGCCCAGGTCGCGCGCCAGCAGGCTCAGCAGCGTGTGCTCGCACAGGCCGAGCTTGCCGGCCAGCGCCTGGTAGGGCCGCGGCTGCAGCGGGAAATCGCGCTGCAGGGTGTCGTAGACGCTCAGTTCATCGTACATGGTGTCCCTTTACATGCCGAACCGTTGCGCGCGCACGGTGAAGAAGATGCCGCTGGGGCTGTCGGCGGGCAGCGTGGCAATTCGCGCCAGGCTGGCGGTGTCGTAGATCTCGACACGGTTGTCGTCGCGGCAGGACAGCCACAGGGACTCGCCCTTGGGCGTGAACTCCATGTGCAGCACGCCGCGGCAGGGATGCAGCGTGCGCACCACCTGGCGCGTGGCGGTGTCGATCACCTGCACCGTGTCGTTGTGGGGGAAGGCGAAGTTGACCCAGACCTGGCGCCCGTCGGGGCGTGCCATCACAAAGACCGGCTGGCCGGCCAGCGCCACGCGCGCGGCCTGCTGCCAGCCGTTGGCGGGATCGGCCACCAGCACCTCATGACGGCCGATCGCCGGCAGCCAGGCCAAGCCCTGGGCCATGGCCCAGCCGCGCAGGTGCGGCATCTTGTAGACCGGCAGCGGCGCGCTGCCGCGGCCGTAGCCGGACAGCACGCGGCGCGACTGCAGCGGCGCCTGCCACAGGTCGACCAGCGCCAGGCCGTCCTCACCGAACAGGCCGGCCAGGTACCAGCGGCCATCGGGCGTGACCAGTCCGTCGTACGGCTCGCGGCCGGCGGGCAGGCGTGTCACCTGCGGCTGACGCGGATCGCCGGCATCGATGATCCAGATTTCGCCGGATTCGAACAGGCTGGCGGCAAAGCGGCGGCCGGGCAGGTCGGCCAGGCCCACCACCTTGGAGCGGCGGCCGTCATTGCCGATGGCCGGCAGGTCAGCCAGCGGCTCAAGCGTCTGGGCATCGAACAGGCGGATGCCGCCGGGCGCGTAGTTCTGCGTGGCCACCACGCGGCCGTCCTGCGAGATCGCGCCGCCGATGCTGTTGCCCGCCTGCAGCACGCGGTGGGTGATGCGGGCGCTGAGCAGGTCCACGCGCGTCAGGCCGCCGTCGCGGCCGAAGACATAGGCGTAGCGTGTGTTGCGCGAGAACACCACGCTGGCATGGGACAAATCACCGAGTCCTTCCACGGTTGCCAGCCGGGTCATGCCGGTGGTCTCGACGATCTGCAGCCGTCCGGCGGCGCGCTCCACCACCACGCCCAGGTCGCCGGTGCCGCGCGCGGCGCTGGCACAACCGGCCACCAGCGCGGCGGCAACGGTGGCGCACAAGGCCGCGGCCAGGCCGCGGATCAGTTGCCTTGCGGCGAGGCGGCCGGTGGCTTGCCGGCCTGCAGTCGATCGATCAGCCATTGGGCTTCATCCTGCGTCATGAAGGGTTGCCAGGGCGGCATCGCGGTGCCGGGGCGGCCGTACAGCACGGTGGCGACCAGGCCCTCGGGCGGCTTGCCGGACAGTGCCTCGCGCGTCAGCGGCGGGCCCAGCCCGCCGCCAAGCGTCATGCCGTGGCAGGCGCCGCAGTCATCGCGCAGCCAGTGCGCAAGCTGCGCCTGCCGGGCAGCGGTGGGCTGGGCCGCCGCGCCGGGCGCTGCGCCCAGCAAGGCCGCTGCCAGCCCCGCCAGCGCAGCGCGCCGCCAGGCGATGTGATTACGCATGGTGGCGCCGGCTCAGTACACGTCGTGCTGCGTGTTATAGGCGTTGAACTTGCCGGTCGGGGTGATCAGGCGCTTGTCCTTGATCACGGTCTTGAGCGTGCGGGTCTTGTCGTCGACCACCACCAGCGCGGACTCGCCGTCCTTGGTGCCCCAGACCGAGAACCAGACCTCGTCGCCGGCCTTGTTGTACTCGGCCTGCACCACGCGCCTGGCGCCCGCGCCCTTCAGGCCGGCCCAGTCGGCGATCGGCAGCACCTTGTAGCCGGCTTCCAGGTTGCGCGTGTCGAACACCGCCACCGACTGGTTGAGCTTGGCGTCAGGGTTCAGCGGCGTGTCGACCCACAGGTTGGACGACTTCGGGTGGGTCTTGATGAAGAGTGAGCCGCCGCCCTGGCCCTTGATGGTCTGCACCACCTTCCACGCCTGCGCCGGGTGTCCGGCCGGGTCGGTGCCGATCAGGCTGATGGTCTCGTCGCCAAGGTGGCTGGTGGCCCAGACCGGGCCCAACTTCGGATGCATGAAGTTGGCGCCGCGCCCCGGATGCGGGGTCTTGCCCACGTCGATCAGCGCGGCCAGCTTGTCTTCCTTGGTGTCGACCACGGCAATCTTGTCGGACGCATTGGCGGCCACCAGGAAGTAGCGGCCGGTGGCGTCGAAGCCGCCGTCATGCAGGAACTTGGCCGAATCGATGGTGGTGGTCTTCAGGTTGGACAAGTCCGAGTAGTTGACCATCAGGATCTTGCCGGTCTCCTTGGCGTTGATCACGAACTCCGGATGGAAATGGCTGGCGACGATGGCCGCCACGCGCGGCTCGGGGTGGTATTCGTTGTCCACGGTCATGCCGCGCGTGGAGACCACCTTGAGCGGCTTGAGCGTGTCGCCTTCCATGATCACGTACTGCGGCGGCCAGTAGGAGCCGGCCACGGCGTACTTGTCTTCATAGCCCTTGTACTTGGAGGTCTCGACCGAGCGCGCCTCCATGCCGACCTTCACTTCCGCGACGATATCGGGCTTGGGCAGCCACAGGTCGATCAGGTCCAGCCGCGCGTCGCGGCCGATCACGTACAGGTAGCGCCCGGACGCCGACATGCGCGAGATATGCACCGCGTAGCCGGTCTTGACGATATTGATGATCTGCTTGCTGTCGCCGTCGATCAGCGCGACCTCGCCGGCATCGCGCAGCGTCACCGAGAAGAGGTTGTCCAGGTTGTACTGGTTCATCTTCTTTGTCGGACGCTGGGCCACCGGCAGGATGTCCTTGCGGCTTTTCTCGATATCGGCCAGCGAGTATTCGGGCGGGGTCGGCGGGTCGAGCTGGATATAGCGCGCCATCAGGTCGACTTCCGGGTCAGTAAGATCGCCCGAGGTGCCCCAGTTCGGCATGCCGGCGGGGCTGCCATACTTGATGAAGGTCTTCAGGTACTCGGTGCCGCGTGCGCGGGTGATGTCCGGCGTCAGCGCCTTGCCGGTCGCGCCCTTGCGCAGCACGCCGTGACAGCCGGCGCAGCGCTCGAAGTAGATCTGCCGGGCGTGGTCGAACTCAGCGGCAGTGAGGGTGGGGATGGCGGCTTTCGGTTCCGCCTTCGGTTCTGCCTTGGTGGCTGCATGTGGCAGCCCGAGCCAGAGTGAGAGCGGCAATGCCGCGATTGCCGGGTACAGCCAGTTTTTTGCTTTCATGGGTGCCGTGGATCAGCGGTGAGGAAAGCTGTTTCGCGGTGCCCATGCCTGCGTGGCGGGCACCTGTCGTCGTGTGGAAATCATGCGGACACACTGACGACATGGAATTGACTGGCATCAAACGGTGGCGGCGGTGCGGGAACGAAGTGTGGGGTGGTGTTGATCCTTGTCGTTTGCAGCGGGGCAAGCGCGCCGCGGAGGCGACGCGCTTGCAGGGCAGGCTTCAGGTCGCGCTCAGGCGGTCGCGCGTGCGCCTGGCCACGTTCGTTGTCCACGGGAACGCGCTCCGGTATTGCTGGATGAACTGCTCGATCTCGCCGCGCTGCCGCAGCGACAGGCCGATCATGTCCAGCCCTTCGATAAACATGCGGCGGTGCCGTGCCGACAGCTCGAAGGCGTAGTCGCCGGAGGGCGTGCGCACGCGCATCGCCTCGACATCGATGCTGATGGTGTTGGCCGCGTCCGCATCCACGTCGTTCATCAACGGCCCGATCACCTCGCGTGGCAGCATCACCAGCAGCAGCCGGTTGTTCATCGCGTTCGAATAGAAGATCTCGCCGAAGCTCGGCGCAATCACGGCGCGGATGCCGAATTGCTGCAGGCCCCAGACGGCGTGCTCGCGGCTGGAGCCGCAGCCGAAGTTGGCGCCGCTCACCAGGATGCTGGCGCCGGCGTACTCGGGCCGGTTCAGCACGAAGCCAGGGCGCGGCGCGCCGCTGGCGTCGAAGCGGTGGTCGTAGAGAATGCCCTCGGCCAGCCCCGACTTGTCGATCCCGCGCAGGAACTGCTTGGGGATGATCTGGTCGGTATCGAGGTTCTCGAAGCGGATGGCGGCGCCTTTGCCGGCGATGCAGGTGGGTTCAGGCATGGGTGATCTCCAGCTTGCGGACGTCGGTGATGACGCCGGTGACGGCGGCCGCAGCGGCCATGGCCGGGCTCATCAGGTGGGTGATGGCACCGCGCCCCTGCCGGCCCTCGAAATTGCGGTTGGTGGTGGAAGCGCAGCGCACGCCGTCGGCGAGCACGTCGTCGTTCATGGCCAGGCACATCGAGCAGCCCGGTTGTCGCCATTCAAAGCCGGCGGCGGTGAGGACTTCGGCCAGGCCCTCGCGCTCGGCCTGGGCCTTGACCGCGCCCGACCCGGGCACCACCATGGCCCTGACCCCCGCGGCCACCTTGCGGCCGCGCACCACGCTGGCCACCGCGCGCAGGTCCTCGATGCGGCCGTTGGTGCAGGAGCCGATGAAGACGTGCTGGATCGGCGTGCCTGCCAGCGCGGCGCCCGGTTGCAGGTGCGTGTACGCCAGCGCGCGCTCGACCGAGCGCTGCTCGGCCTCGTCGAGCTGGTCTTCCGGGAACGGGATCTGGCCGGAAACCGGCAGTACCTGGTCCGGGCTGGTGCCCCAGGTGACGTAGGGCTCGATCTCGCTTGCGTCGAACACGAAGTCCATGTCGAACACGGCGTCCGCATCGCTTTGGAGAGTCGCCCAGTAGCTGAGCGCGGCGTCGCGCTGCGGGCCTTCGATATCCACGGCGCGGCGCAGCACATAGTCCGTGGCGACCGCGTCCGGCGCGATCAGCGCGCCGCGCGCCGCGGCCTCCACAGTCATATTGCACAGCGTGAAGCGGGCCTCGATGCTCAGGTCGCGGATCGCCGATCCGCAGTACTCCACCACATAGCCGCGTGCACCTTGCGCGCCGATCGCGCCGATGATCCTGAGGATCAGGTCCTTGGCGGTGGTCCCGGCGGGCAGCTTGCCGTCCACGCGGATGCGCATGGTCCTGGCCATCCGGTAGACCAGCGTCTGGGTGGCCAGCACATGCTCGACCTCGGAGGTGCCGATGCCGAAGCCGAGCGCGCCGAGCGCACCGTAGGTGGTGGTATGGCTGTCGCCGCAGATCACCACCATGCCCGGCCGGATCATGCCGTGCTCGGGCGCGATCACATGCTCGATGCCCTGCAGCGTGTCGTTGGTGTCGAACAGCGGGATCGCGTGCCGCTCGCAGTTGGCACGCAGGTTGGTGGCCTGCAGCGCCGAGGCCGGATCCGCGATCACGCGGATCGCGGTGGGGTGCGTCGGGATGATATGGCTGACCACCGAGACGTTCTGTCCGGGCACCAGCACGCCGCGGTCCTGTTCATGCAGCCCGGCGAAGGCCTGCGGGCTGGTGTACTCGTTCATCAGGTGCAGGTCGCAGTACAACAGCACATTGTCGTCGTCGAGCCTGGCCACGGTATGGGAGTCGACCAGCTTCTGGTATAGCGTCTTGGGGGTCATGGCAACTGCCTTGTCTGTCGTTATTCCGCGGTGATGCCGCGCTGCCTGATCAGGTTGGCCCACACGGGTATCTCCTTTTCCAGGCGCTGGCGCGCGGCCTCGGGCGTGGTCGGGGTGGGCTCGAAGCCTTCCTTGAGCATGCGCTCACGGGTTGCCTGCGCGGCCAGCGCGGTGTTCAGCGCCGCGTTCAGCTTGTCGATCACGGGCCTGGGCGTGCCGGCGGGGGCAAACACCATGAACCAGGTCTCGAAGGCATAGCCGGGCAGGCCCGCCTCGGCCGCGGTCGGCACATTGGGCAACTGCGGCGCGCGCTTGCTGCCGGTGACGGCGAGCGCCTTGAGCTTGCCGCCCTGCACATGCTGCTGCGCGGCCGAGATCACCGGGAAGCTCATGTCGACCTGGCCCGCGATGGTGTCGACCAGGGCCGGGCCGCCGCCGCGGTACGGCACGTGGACGATGGAGACGTTGGCCACCGACTTGAACAGCTCGGCCGACATATGGAAGGTGCTGCCGTTGCCCGCGGACCCGTAGGTCAGCTTGCCCGGCGTGGCCCTGGCAGCGGCGATCAGTTCCTGCAGGTTCCTGGCGGGCACGTTGTTGTTGACCACCAGCACGTGCTGCGAACTGGCGACCATGCCGATCGGGGCCAGGTCCTTCAGCGTGTCATACGGCATGCGCGGGAACAGACCCGGGTTGATGGCCAGGGACACCGTCTGCAGGCCGATGGTGTAGCCGTCGGCGGCGGCCTTGGCCACGGCATCGACGCCGATATTGCCGCCGGCGCCGGCACGGTTCTCGACCACGATGGTGCCGCCCAGGCTCTTCGACCAGGCATCCGAGACCAGGCGGGCGGCGATGTCGGCACTGCCGCCCGGGGCGTACGGCACGACCAGACGCACCGGGCGCTGGGGATAGGACTGCGCCGCGGCCGTGCCGATCGACGCGGCACACAGCAGCAAGGCCGTGAGGTGGGCAACTTTCATGGGTGTCTCCTGGTTTAGGAATCGTTATGGAAACCATCGTATCATTCACCTATGGGCACATAATTCAAACTCAGTTACTTCTTTGTTTCCTGGTATTCACCAATGGATAACCTCTCGGACGTCGCGTTCTTTGCGTGCATCAACAAGCAGGGCAGCCTGACCGGCGCCGCGCAGGAGCTTGGCGTGACGCCGCCCGCCGTCAGCAAGCGGCTGGCGGGGCTGGAGGCACGGCTGCGCGTCCGGTTGCTGCACCGGACCACGCGCCGCATCAGCCTGACGCCGGAAGGGGAGAGCTATCTGGTGGAGGGAGCGCGGATCCTCGCGGAGATGGAGGCGCTGGAGCGATCGATCGCGGGCACCGGCAGCACCCCGCACGGCTTGCTGAAGATCGGCGCCACGCTCGGCTTCGGACGGCGGCATATCGCGCCGGCGCTGTCGGGGTTCTCGCGCCGCTGTCCGAATATCGAGGTCCAGCTCTACCTGACCGACCGGCCCCTGAACCTGGTCGAGCAGGGCCTGGACGCCATGATCCACTTTGGCGAGATGCCGGACGTGCGCCTGACGGCGCGCCTGCTGGCCAACAACCGCCGCCTGCTCTGTGCCGCGCCGTCCTACCTGGAAGCGCGGGGCGAGCCATCGAGCCCGCGCGAGCTGGCGCGGCACAACTGCATCTTCATCCGCGAAGCCGACGAGACCTTCGGCACCTGGCACCTGCGCCATGGCGCGCAGCAGGAGACCATCAAGGTCCGCGGCACCATGAGCACCAATGACGGGGAATCGGCGCTGGCCTGGGCGCTCGATGGCCAGGGCCTGATCGTGCGCTCCGAGTGGGATGTTGCGGAGCCCCTGCGCAGCGGCGCCCTGCGCCGGGTGCTGCCCCAATGGCAGTTCGCGCCCGCGGATATCCACCTGGTGTTCCCGGCGCGCAACCATCGCCCGGACAAGGTGCGGGCGCTGGTGGACTTCCTGCTGGAGCACTTTGCCAGCCACCGTGCCTCCGGCGCGGGCAGCTCGGACAGCAGCTGGTAGCCATCTGGCGGCAATCCTGCGCGGCACCGGAGCCGCGCCACCCGATACTGGGGGGCGATTCCGGCGCCGCTAGCGTCCATCATGACCGGCAATACCAGAAGCCCGACGGACACACGCATGGAAACAGCCCTCACGCCCCAACCCGGACGCACGCTGCGTCACACCCGCCAGATCGAATGCCGCGGCTATCTGCGCGACGATGGCCTCTATGACATCGAGGCCGATATGGATGATATTTCCGCCGACGCCACCGAACTGCCCTTTGTCAGCGTGCCCGACGGGGGCTTCATTCACCGGATGCGTTTGTGCATGACGATCGGCGCGGACCTGGTGATCCGGCGCTTCGAGGCCCGCACCGAGACCGGACCGACGCCATACTGCGCGGAGATCAACGCCGCCTATCGGCAGCTCGAGGGCCTGCGCATCGGCGGCGGCTTCCGGCAGCAGGCCAGGGCGCGCCTGGGGGGCGCCAAGGGCTGTACCCACCTGACCGAGCTGCTGGGGCCGCTGGCAACCACCGCGATGCAGACCATCATGTCGGTCCAGCGCGAACAGTCGCCGTGGCATGCCAAGCTGGCGGGAGACGAGCCCGTACCCCGGCCCTGGATACTGGACACCTGCCACGCCTACCGCAACGATGGCGAGGCCGTGAACGTCATCTGGCCGTTGCACCGTCGCGCGAGCGACTGAACGCGGCGGCCGCGCTCGCCGCCCCCGCCTCATCCTTCATGGCGAGGATGAAGCCCCCCACCTGTGCAATGTCGTCAAGGGCCATGCAAGGCAGCACCGTATCCATGCGCGCGTCGGTGGCCAGTGCGACGATCGAAGGGTCGCCCGGGTAGTAGGGCGCGCGCCCGTGCGCCGGCCGGTAGACCTCGATGCGCGGAATCGCCTCGCGCCGGAAGCCTTCCACCAGCGTGATATCGGCCGGCCGCAGGCGCGCCACCTGCTCGGCCAGCGTCGGCTCGGCCTCGTCGGCCAGTTCGCGCACGATGGCGAAGCGATAGGGCGATGCCACCATCACCTCGGCCGCGCCGGCGCCGCGAAAGCGCGCGCTGTCCTTGCCCGGCGGCTCCAGTTCGAGCGGATGATGGCTGTGCTTGATCACGTTGACGGTCAGGCCCTGTGCGCGGAACCACGGCAGCAGTGCCGTGATCAGCGTGGTCTTGCCGCTGCCGGAGGTGCCGGTAATGCCAAGGATGAAGGGATGCATGGGGTCAGGGTTCGCAGGGTTCGCGGAGTTCAGTTTGGGCGGGCAGCGGGCACACCAGCGGCAGGAAGCTGTCGGCACGCTGCGAATAGGCCAGCAGCGCGCCGGCCTGCAGGTCGAAATACCAGCCGTGCAGCGTCAGCGTGCCGGCCTCCAGTGCGCGCCGCACGAACGGGAAAGTCTGCAGGTTGCGCAGCGACACCAGGATCGCCGCCTGTTCGCAGGCGCGCTGGCGCTCGGCGGCGCTGGCCGCAGCCAGGGCTTCCTCCACCTGCCTGCGCGCCGGTGCCGCGATGCGCACCCAGGCGCCGATGTAGTCGGGGTCTTCGCTTTCGTCGGGCGCATGGTCGCCGGCGTCGGCCGGCTGCGCCAGCAAGGCGCGGATGCCGCCGCAGCCGCCGTGGCCCATCACGATGATGCGGGCCACGCGCAGCTGCTGCACGGCAAACTGGATCGCCGCGCATACGCCGTGCAGGCTGCCTTCATGGCGGCCGGTGCACGGTGGCACCAGGTTGCCGATATTGCGCACGGTAAAGAGCTCGCCCGGATCGCAGCCCAGCAGCAGGCCAGGATCGACGCGTGAATCGCTGCAGCCGATCAGCAGCGTGGGCGGGCGCTGGCCGGTGCGCAGCGTGTCGAACAGCCCGGGCTCGTCGTCGAAATAGCGTTGCTGGAAGCGTTCGAAACCTTTGAGCAGTTGTTCGATGTGATGCATGGCGGCATCCAGGCGCTACTGCACCAGCGGGCTGTCGGCGCCCTCCAGCTCGATGCCTTCGATGCGCGCGCGCCCGATCAGCAGGCTGGCGTACTGCTTCCAGGCACGGTCGCGCGCGGCGCTGGCCAGGGCGCGGGCAATGTCGCCGCGCACCGCATCGAAGGGCAGGCGCGTGCCGGGGCAGCGTTCCAGCACGCGCACGATATGCAGGCCATAACGGGTTTCAAGCAAATGCGGCAGCACGCCGTCCTGCTGCGCCGCGAACAGCGCGCGCTCGAATTCCGGCGCGGTCTCGCCGCGGAACACGCGGCCAAGGCGGCCGCTGTTGGCGCCGCTCGGGCAGTTGGACAGCGCGCGGGCGTGCTCGGGAAAGGTGGAAGGATCGCCGCGCACCAGGGCCAGCGTCTGCGCGGCGATCTCGCGCAGCGCGTCCAGCGGCACGCGCGGCGTGACCTGGAACAGGATATGGTCGGCCTCGACCCATTCGCCGTCGCGAAAGCGCTCGGGGCGGCTGTCGTAGTGGCGGCGGCAGCTGGCTTCGTCGGGCTCGGGGATGCCGGCCTCGCGTTCCAGCAGGGCCAGCGCCAGGGCGTCGTCGTCCAGTCCTTCGGCGGCAAGGCCGATACGGTCGGCTTCGGTGCGCACCAGTTGGCGCAGGATGGCCGAGATGGTGGCCAGCCGCGCCGGGTTGGCGGCATCGTGATGGTGGTCCAGCTCGCGTTCGATATCGGCGTCGCGCAGTTCCACGCCGTTGACGGTGACAGGCATGCTGTTTCTCCTTGTCGGGTGGCGGCGCTCAGCGGCTGCGCACCAGTTGCCAGGCGCGGCCGAGATAGCCGACCGAGGCGAAGCCGCTCCACACATGCACCAGCCGCGTGAACGGGAAGATCGCGAACAGCGTGATGCCCATGAACAGGTGCGCCTTGAACAGCAGCGGCGCATCGGCGATATAGCTGGCGGCGTCGCCGCGCAGCGTGACGAGGTGCTGGGCCCAGGTCATCAGTTGCACCATCATGTGGCCGTCCATGTGGCTGGCGGATTCGAAGATGGTGGACAGGCCCAGCAGCAGCGTCACCAGCAGCCACAGCAGCAGCACCTTGTCGCCGGTGCGGGTCACGGCCGACACGCGGGCATTGGTCAGGCGGCGGTGCAGCAGGATCAGCAGTCCGGCCAGGCACATGGTGCCCATCACGCCGCCCGCGGCCATTGCCACGGCCTGCTTGAAGCCGTGCGCGACACCCAGCGCATCCCACACCGCCACCGGCGTCAGCAGGCCGACCAGGTGGCCGAAGAACAGGCCGAGGATGCCGACGTGGAACAGGATGTTGCCGGTGCGCAGGTTGCCGCGGTACAGCACCTGCGAGCTGTCGGTCTTCCAGGTGTATTGCTCGCGCTCGAAGCGGGCCAGGCTGCCGAACAGGAAGATGGCGGCAGCGATGTACGGATAGATGCCGTAGAGGAATTGGTGGAGGGTTGCCATGGTGTTTGCTCTGTAGCTGCCTTTGAGGCAGGTTCGGTCGTCTCAATTGCCAACTGTGTTCCCCTCTCCCGCAAGCGGGAGAGGGGAGAACACCGCGGGTCCGCGTGAGGAGTCAGCAGGCAGCCGGCATAGGCGCCCTGACACGCGGATCGCGCGGATAGAACTTCACCGCCTGCGGCCCGCCTTGCGGCGCCAGCAACGGCTCCACGCCATCAGCCCCCGGCCCGAAGGTCTCCAGCGCTTCATCCATATCCCGCACCGGCGGCTCCTGCTGCGGTTGCGGCTGCACGTCGGTCAGCGTGCGCAGCACCGCGAACACGCCGGCGTACGGGCTTTCGTTGCGCGCCAGGCGCTCGCCGATCGCGGCCAGCACGTGGATCGCGTCGCCCAGCAATTGCTCGGCGCGCGCTTCCTTGCCGTCGGCCACCAGCGCGCCGAGGAACTCCAGGAACAGCGGCACGTAGTCGGGCAGCTCGGACGCGGCGGGTTCAAAGCCTTCGCGCCGGTATTCGTCGATCAGGTCGACCATGGCCTGGCCGCGGTCGCGGCTTTCGCCGTGCACGTGCTCGAACAGGTGCAGCGAGTGCGCCGGGTTGCGGTCGAAGGTGGCGACGTAGTTCTCCTGCAGCGCGATCAGCGACTCGCTGCGCAGCAGCCCGGTCACGGGGGCCAGCAGCTCGCACGCCTGCGGCCATTCGGCCAGCGCGGCATCGATCTCGGGCAGGGCGTCGAGCAGTTCCTGCTCGGGATAGCCGAGCAGGGCGCTGAGGATGGGATAGAGGGGCATGTTGTTCTCCATGCGGTTCGTGGCAGGCATCAGCTCATCACTGCCTTCTTGCGCGACTTGGGCATGTCGGCGAAGTGGACGCTGCCCTGTGGCTTCTTGCCGAACAGCGAGCCGTCCGAGGCGCCGCCCGAGCAGCCGTTGCCGAAGGTGAAGCCGCAGCTGGCCTTGTCGTTGAAGCTGTCCTCGACCATCTCCTTGTGCGAGGACGGGATCACGAAGCGGTCCTCGTAGTTGGCGATGGCCATGGTCTGGTACATGTCCTCGACCTGCGCGGGCGTCAGGCCCACCTGCTCCAGCACGCCCAGGTCCTGCACGCCGTCCACCACCTGCGAGCGCTTGTAGGCGCGCATCGCCAGCATGCGGTCCAGCGCGGACAGTACCGGCATCACGTCGCCCGCGGTCAGCAGGTTGGCCAGGTACTTCACCGGGATGCGCAGGCTCTTCACGTCCGGGATCACGCCGTTCATGCCCATGTGGCCGGCCTCGGCCGCGGACTGGATCGGCGACAGCGGCGGGACATACCAGACCATCGGCAGGGTGCGGTACTCCGGGTGCAGCGGGAAGGCGATCTTCCACTCGCATGCCATCTTGTAGACCGGCGACTTGCGCGCGGCATCGAGCCAGGTTTGCGGGATGCCCTGGCGCAGCGCCTCGGCCTGCACCGCCGGGTCGTGCGGATCGAGGAAGACGTCGAGCTGCGACTGGTACAGGTCGCGCTCATCGGCCACCGACGCCGCCTGCTCGATGCGGTCGGCGTCGTACAGCATCACGCCGAGGTAGCGGATGCGGCCGACGCAGGTCTCGGAGCAGACCGTGGGCTGGCCGGCCTCGATGCGCGGATAGCAGAACAGGCACTTCTCGGCCTTGCCGCTCTGCCAGTTGAAGTAGATCTTCTTGTACGGGCAGCCCGAGATGCACATGCGCCAGCCGCGGCACTTGTCCTGGTCGACCAGCACGATGCCGTCGTCCTCGCGCTTGTAGATCGAGCCCGACGGGCACGAGGCCACGCAGGCCGGGTTCAGGCAGTGCTCGCACAGGCGCGGCAGGTACATCATGAAGGTGTTCTCGAAGGTCGAGTACATCTCCTTCTGCACGTCGTCGAAGAGCTTGTCGCGACCGCGCGAGCTGAACTCGCCGCCGAGGTCGTCTTCCCAGTTCGGGCCCCACTCGATCTTCTCCATCTTGCGGCCCGTCAGCACCGAGACCGGGCGCGCGGTGGGCGGGGTCTGCACCAGCGGCGCCTTCTGCAGGTGCTCGTAGTCGTAGGTGAAGGGCTCGTAGTACTCGTCGATCTGCGGCAGGTTGGGGTTGGCGAACAGGTTCGCCAGGATCTTCAGCTTGCCGCCCTGGCGCGGCTCCAGCGTGCCGTCGGCGTTGCGCTTCCAGCCACCCTGCCACTTGTCCTGGTTCTCCCATTCCTTGGGGTAGCCGATGCCGGGCTTGGTCTCGACGTTGTTGAACCACGCGTACTCGACACCGTCGCGGCTGGTCCAGACGTTCTTGCAGGTCACGGAGCAGGTATGGCAGCCGATGCACTTGTCGAGGTTCAGCACCATGGCCACCTGGGCACGGATCTTCATTGCGAGGCTCCTTCCTTAGTCTTTTCCACGAGCGGCCCTTCCAGCCAGTCGACCCTCTTCATCTTGCGCAGGATCACGAACTCGTCGCGGTTGCTGCCCACGGTGCCGTAGTAGTTGAAGCCGTAGGCCAGCTGCGCGTAGCCGCCGATCATGTGAGTGGGCTTGGTCACGGCGCGCGTGACCGAGTTATGGATGCCGCCGCGCATGCCGCTGGTCTCGGCGCCGGGCACGTTCACGATTTTTTCCTGGGCGTGGTACATCAGACACATGCCCTTGGGCACGCGCTGCGACACCACCACGCGGGCGGTCAGCGTGCCGTTGACGTTGAACACTTCCACCCAATCGTTGTCGCGGATGCCGTTTGCCTTGGCCTCGGTTTCCGAGATCCACACGTGCGGGCCGCCGCGCGACAGCGTCAGCATGCGCAGGTTGTCCGAGTAGGTGGAGTGGATGCCCCACTTCTGGTGCGGCGTGATCCAGTTCAGCACCAGCTCCGGGTTGCCGTTGGGCTTCTTGCCCAGCATCGGCGCCACCGTCTTGGTGTCGATGGCCGGCTTGTACACGCACGCGCCTTCGCCGAAGTCCAGCATCCAGCGGTGGTCCTGCCAGAACTGCTGGCGGCCGGTCAGCGTGCGCCAGGGGATCAGCTCGTGCACGTTGGTGTAGCCGGCGTTGTAGCTGACCTCTTCCGATTCCAGGCCCGACCAGGTCGGCGCGGAGATGATCTTGCGCGGCTGCGCCTGCACGTCGCGGAAGCGGATCTTGTCGTGCTCGCGGCCTTCGGCCAGGTGGGTGTGGTCGCGGCCGGTGATCTTCGACAGCGCTTCCCATGCCTTGACGGCGACATGGCCGTTGGTCTCGGGCGCGAAGGTCAGGATCATCTCGGCGGCATCGATCGCGCTCTCCAGCCGCGGGCGGCCCTGGCTGACGCCGGGCTCCTTGACGGTGTGGCTGAGCTGGCCGATCTCCTTGACTTCATGCTGGGTGTTCCAGTTGATGCCCTTGCCGCCATTGCCGAGCTTGTCCAGCAGCGGCCCGATCGAGGTGAATTTCTTGTAGATGTCGGCGTAGTTGCGTTCGACCACGGTCATCGACGGCGCGGTCTTGCCGGGGACCAGGTCGCACTCGCCGGCCTTCCAGTCCTTCGGTTCGAACGGCTGGCCGAGTTCGCCCGGGGTGTCGTGCAGCAGCGGCGTGCACACCAGGTCCTTGCGCGTGCCGAGATAGGGCCCGGCGATCTCGCTGAATTTCTTCGCGATGGCCTTGTAGATCTCCCAGTCGGTCTTGCTTTCCCACAGCGGCTGCACGGCTTCGGACAGCGGGTGGATGAACGGGTGCATGTCGGAGGTGTTGAGGTCGTCCTTCTCGTACCAGGTGGCGGTGGGCAGCACGATGTCGCCGTACAGGCAGGTGGTGCTCATGCGGAAATCCAGCACAGTCAGCAGGTCCAGCTTGCCTTCGGCGGCCGGGCGCACGTTGACTTCGCTTGGCTTGATCGCGTCGTTCTCGTCGCCGAACACGGCGTTCTGCGTGCCCAGCAGGTACTTCAGGAAGTACTCATGCCCCTTGCCCGAGCTGCCCAGGATGTTGGAGCGCCACACGAACATATTGCGCGGGAAGTTGGCCGGGTTGTCGGGATCGTCGCAGGCGAACTGCAGCTTGCCGGACTTCAGTTGCTCGACCGTGTAGGCGACCGGGTCCTGTCCGGCGCGCTCGGCCGCATCGACCACGTCGAGCGGATTGGTGCCCAGTTGCGGGGCCGACGGCAGCCAGCCCATCCGTTCGGACTTCGCGTTCAGGTCCAGCAGCGACAGGCCGTCATAGCGCTTGCGGTCGGCAGTCGGCGACAGGATCTCGTCGACGGCCAGCTTCTCGTGGCGCCACTGGCTGGTGTGGTTGTAGAAGAACGAAGTACCGTTCATCTGGCGCGGCGGGCGCGACCAGTCCAGGCCGAAGGCGAGCGGGGCCCAGCCGAACTGCGGGCGCAGCTTTTCCTGGCCGACGTAGTGGGCCCAGCCGCCGCCGCTCTTGCCGATGCAGCCGCACATCATCAGCAGGTTGATGATGCCGCGGTAGATCATGTCGTTGTGGTACCAGTGGTTGAGCGCGGCACCAACGATGACCATGCTCTTGCCTTGCGTGCGGTCGGCGTTGTCGGCGAATTCGCGCGCAACCTGCGTCACCAGGCGGGCCGGGACGGAGGTGTGCTTTTCCTGCCAGGCGGGGGTGTAGGGCACGTCATCGTCGTACGAGGCGGCGACGTTCGGCCCGCCGAGTCCCTGATCCACGCCGTAGTTGGCCATCTGCAGGTCATACACGGTCGCCACCAGCGCAGTGCTGCCATCGGCCAGCGTCAGCCGGCGTGCCGGCACGCGGCGGCGCAGCAGTTCATCGTGTTCGCCGCCGAAGTAGGGGAAGCCCACTTCCACCACCTCGTCTTCCTTGCCGAGCAGCGACAGGCGCGGCTCGACCGGGCGGCCGCTGCCGCCGTCCTTCATCTCCAGGTTCCAGCGGCCGATCTTCTCGCCGCCGTTGTGGGCGCCTTCGCCCCAGCGGAAGCCGATCGAGCCGTTGGGCGCGACGATCTCGCCGGTGGCGTCGTCGACCAGCAGGGTCTTCCACTCGGGATGGTTGGCTTCGCCGAGGTTATCGGCCAGGTGCGAGGCGCGCAGGAAGTGGTCGGGCACCAGCGTGCCCTGGTTGTCACGCAGCAGCACCAGCATCGGCATGTCGGTGTACTGCTTCACGTAATCGCGGAAGTAGGCGGACTTGCCGCTGGCGTGGAATTCCTTCAGCACGACGTGGCCCATGGCCATCGCCAGTGCGGCGTCGGTGCCTTGCTTCGGCGCCAGCCAGATGTCGCCGAACTTGACCATCTCGCCGAAGTCGGACGACACCGCCACGGTCTTGGTGCCCTTGTAGCGGACCTCGGTGTAGAAGTGCGCGTCGGGCGTGCGGGTCTGCGGCACGTTCGAGCCCCACACCATCAGGTAGGTGGAGTTGTACCAGTCGGCCGATTCCGGCACGTCGGTCTGCTCCCCCCACACTTGCGGGCTGGCCGGCGGCAGGTCGCAGTACCAGTCGTAGAACGACAGGCAGGCGCCGCCGAGCAGGCTCAGGTAGCGTGCGCCGGCGGCATACGACACCATCGACATGGCCGGGATCGGCGAGAAGCCGATCACGCGGTCCGGGCCGAATTTCTTCACGGTAAAGGCGTTGGCCGCAGCGATGATCTCGGTGGCGGTGTTCCAGTCGGCGCGCACGAAGCCGCCCTGGCCGCGCACGCTCTTGTAGCGCGCGGCCTTCTTCGGATCCTGGCTGATCGATTCCCACGCGGCGATCGGGTCCATGGTCTTGCGGGCCTCGCGCCACATCTCCATCAGGCGGCCGCGGATCATCGGGTACTTGACGCGCTGCGCGGAGTAGACGTACCAGCTGTACGAGGCCCCGCGCGGGCAGCCGCGCGGCTCATGGTTGGGCAGGTCCGGGCGCGTGCGCGGGTAGTCGGTCTGCTGGGTTTCCCACGTGATCAGGCCATTCTTCACGTAGACCTTCCACGAGCAGGAGCCGGTGCAGTTCACGCCGTGGGTCGAGCGCACGATCTTGTCGTGCTGCCAGCGGCTGCGATAGCCGTCTTCCCACTTGCGGTCTTCGTTCACCACCGCGCCGTGGCCATCCGCATAGGTGGACTTGACGCGCGACATGAACTTCAGTCGATCCAGGAAATGACTCATTGCTTTGTTCTCCGCGAGTGCTTTGCTGCGGGCGCTCCGGTGGTTTCAGGAGCTTTGCAGGGACACTCTCAGCTTATGGGGGAGGCGGGCGGCAGCCAATTCGCTGGTGGAACAGCCGCCGCATGGCGATCGGGCTAGGCGCCGGGCACGGGACTAGTTCGGAAGAACTAGCCCGGCCGGCGGGACTGGTGACAGGGTCAGCAGGGCATGGGCGCGTTGCGGCGCGCGTAGTGCCACCACGTCACCAGCACGCAGCTGAGGTAGAAGGCGATAAAGCAATACAGCGCGGCGTCGGCGGCGCCGGTCAACTCCAGCGAGGTGCCGAAGCTCTTGGGGATAAAGAAGCCGCCGTAGGCGCCGATCGCACCGGAGAAGCCCAGCACCGCGGCGGATTCCTTGCCGGCGTCCTGCAATGCCTGCTTCTGTGCCGCGTCGCCCTTGCCCGCGGCAGCGCGCTGGCGCTCGGTCAGGAAGATCACCGGAATCATGCGGAAGGTCGAACCGTTGCCGATGCCGGTCAGCGCGAACAACGCGATAAAGGCGGCCAGGAAGAATGTGAAGTTGCCGCCGGCGCCGTCATGCGGCAGCGCCGCCAGCACCGCGAACACCGCGGCGATCATGCCGACGAAGGTCCACAGCGTGACCCGCGCGCCGCCCAGCTTGTCGGAGATCCAGCCACCCACGGGACGCGTCAGCGCGCCTACCAGCGGCCCCAGGAAGGCATAAGCGGTGGGATTGACGCCGGGGAACTGCGACTTGGTCAGCAGCGCCAGCCCCGCCGAGAAGCCGATGAACGAACCGAAGGTGCCCACGTACAGCCAGCACATCAGCCAGTTGTGCTTGCGCTTGAAGATCACCGCCTGCTCGGCAAACGATGCCTTGGCATCCGCGATGTCATGCATGCCGAACCACGCCGCCAGTGCCGACACGATGATGAACGGCACCCAGACAAAGCCCGCGTTCTGCAGCCACAGGTCATGCGTGGCGCCGTTGGCCGTGTACTGCTGCGGCTCGCCGCCGAGCGCGCCGAACACTGCGATCGACACCACCAGCGGCGTGACGAACTGCACCACCGACACGCCGAGGTTGCCGATGCCCGCGTTCAGCCCGGTGGCCAGCCCCTTCTTCGCTTTGGGGAAGAAGAAGCTGATATTGGCCATTGAGGAGCTGAAGTTGGCGCCGCCCAGTCCGCACAGCAGCGCCAGCACCAGCAGCGTCGGATAGCCGGTGGACGGGTCGCGCAGCGCGAAGCCCATGCCCAGCGCCGGGATCAGCAGCAGTGCGGTGGAGATCGCGGTGAAGCGCCGCCCGCCGAACACCGGCACCAGGAACGAATAGAAGATGCGCAGCGTGGCGCCGGACAGCGCCGGCAGCGCGGTCAGCCAGAACAGCTGGTTCTTGGTGAACTGGAAGCCGGCGCGGTCGAGGTTGACCGCGACCACGCTCCACAGCATCCAGACCACGAAGGCCAGCATCAGCGCCGGGATCGAGATCCACAGGTTGCGGTAGGCGATGCGCTCGCCCTGGCTTTTCCAGAAGACCTTATTCTCGGGCTCCCAGCGGGTCAGTACGGAAGAGGACATGACAGTGTGCCTTGGTTGTTGTGCGTAACAGGGGCCGTCGCTCAGGCGGCCTGCGTGAGGCCGACGGCCTGTGCCTTGCGCTGGCGTTCAGCGCGCTGGCTGTAGTGCATCCACACCAGGCTCACGCACACGGTGCCGTACATCAGCATGAAGCAGCTGCTGCGCACGCCGGTCAGGTCGGCCAGCATGCCGAACAGCACCGGCAGCACGAAGCCGCCCAGCCCGCCAGCCAGGCCGACCACACCGGAAACCGCGCCGATGTTGTGCGTGAAGTCGTTGGAGATGAACTTGAATACCGAGGCCTTGCCGATGGCAAAGGCGATGCCGACCACGAACAGCAGGAAGGTGAAGACCGTGGGCGTCAGCGCGATGCGAAAACCCTGCGGGCCGCTGGTGGTCTGGACGATGAAATCGGTCTGCGGGTAGCTCAGCAGGAAGAAGCCGACCCAGCTCACCCACATCACCCACCAGGTGGTGCGGTGCGCGCCGTAGCGGTCGGAGATCCAGCCGCCGATGGCGCGCAGCACGCCGCCGGGCAGCGAGAAGCACGCGGCCAGGAAGGCAGCGGTCTTGATGTCGAAGCCGTATTCGCCGATGTAGTACTTGGTCATCCACAGCGACAGGCCGACATAGCCGCCGAACACCACCGAGTAGTACTGCGAGTAGCGCCACACGCGCGGGTCGCGCATCACGGCGAGCTGCTCGCGCCAGCCGACGCTGGACTTGACCAGGTGCGCCGGGTTGCTGCGCGAGAACACCCAGAACAGCAGCGCTGTGACCAGCATCGCCACCGAATACACGCGCGGCACCACGGTCCAGGTGCCGGCGGCCAGGATCATCGCCGGCGCGACGAACTTGGTCAGCGCCGCGCCCGAGTTGCCGGCGCCGAAGATGCCCATCGCCAGGCCCTGGCGCGAGCGCGGGAACCAGCGCGCCACATACGGCGTGCCGACCGAGAACGAGCCGCCCGCCAGGCCGACGAACAAGCCCAGCACCAGCAGCTGCCACAGCGTGTGCGCATACGAGATCAGCCAGATCGGGATCACGGTGGCCAGCATCAGCACGAAGAAGACGATGCGCCCGCCGTAGCGGTCGGTCCAGATGCCCAGCGGCACCCGGATCAGCGAGCCGCTGAGGACGGGCGTGGCGGCCAGCAGGCCGAATTCAGTGTCGCTCAGGCCAAGCTCCTGCTTGAGCGGGATGCCGAGGACCGCGAACAGCATCCAGACGGCAAAGCAGATGGTGAAGGCGAAAGTGCTGGACGCCAGCGTGATTGCGGCGCCGGGCGCAATGGGCTCCGGCGCGCGTGGGTGGGTGGCCATGGCCATGCTCCTGTGTCAACTTTGGCGGGGGTGATGCCAGAGTAGGGGCCGCCACTGGTGCTGCCTATTCGCCGGCCGTACAGCGCACGCGGGCGCGCAGCCTGCCTTTGGAGGTAGTTCTACCGGCGGAGGTCGCCGGCGCGGCGGCGGTGCTATCGTGCAGTCAGCGTGAATGGCATCCGTTTGCGCACCTGCGGCAGACCGTGCGCCGGATCAAGAAGCCGGCGCGCGCCGCACCACCCGATTCCCGTAGCCAGCCATGGACACCATTCCCATTCTTCCCGTGCGGCGCTCGCCACCGCCTGGCAAGGCGCCCGCCGGACCGCCGCCGCGCGGCTTTGCCTTGTTTGCACTGGGCTTCCGGCCGTTCTACCTGGGCGGGGCGGTGTTCGCCGCGCTGGCCATCGCGGCGTGGTCGGCGATGCTGGCGGGCGCCGCCGCAGTCGGCCCGGCGCCGGTGATGCCGGCGATGTTCTGGCACGCGCACGAGATGGTGTTCGGCTTTGCCGCGGCCATCGTGGTGGGCTTCCTGTTCACCGCGGGGCGGGCCTGGACCGGCCAGCCGACGCCCACTGGCGCCGCGCTTGCCGCGCTGTTCCTGCTGTGGCTGGCCGGGCGCGTGGGCATGTGGGTGGCGCCGGGAACGGCGGCCTTCGTGATCGAGGGCGCGTTCCTGCCGCTGGCCGCGCTGGCCTTCACGCGCACGCTGGCCCGCGCCGGCAACCGCCGCAACTATCCGCTGGCCCTGGCGCTGTGGCTGCTGGGCGCGGCCGATGTCGCCAGCCTGTGGCTGCAGGCGCGCGGCCATGACGCCGGTGCGATGCTGGCCTGCCGCGCTGGCGTGGCGCTGGTCACGCTGTTCGTGGTGGTGATCGGCGGGCGCGTCATCCCGATGTTCACGACCAACGCGATCCCGGGGTTCCGCCTGCGGCAATACCGGCAGGTGGAGCGCATGGTGGTGCCGGCCGCGGTGCTGGGACTGGCTGCGGGGGTGCTGCCCTTGCCGGTCTGGCTGGCGGCGGCGCTGTCATTGCTGGCCGCGGCGGTGCTGGCCGTGCGCGTGGCTGGCTGGCGCAGCCATGCGGTAGGCAACCGGCCGATCCTGTGGGTGCTGCACCTGGCCTATGCGTGGCTGCCGGTGGCGCTGCTGCTGCAGGCGCTGGGTGCGCTGGGGCTGGTGATGGCGGGGCTGGCGACGCATGCCTTCACTGTCGGCGTGCTTGGCGTGGCGATCATCGCCATGATCACGCGCACCGCACTGGGTCACACCGGCCGCATGCTGGTGGCCGGCCGTGCGGAAACCGCGGCGTACTGGCTGGTGGCCACGGCGGCGGTGTTGCGGGTGTTCGGGCCGATGGCCTGGCCGGGTGGCTACCTGCACTGGGTGTGGGGAGCCGGGGCGTGCTGGGTGACCGGGTTCGGCCTCTATGCGCTGGCGTATGCGCCGCGCCTGATTCGGCGGCGGGTCGATGGCAAGCCTGGCTGAGTGAGTGGCCCCTACAGGCCGCTGTGGCGCCATGTAAGAATGGCCGCCATGTCGAAACGTCTCGCATCGCAGCGCAATGCCATGCCCGGCGCTGCCGAATATGCCGCTTGGCTGGGCCGTCTCAAGGAAGAAGTCCACCGTACTCGCCTTGCCGCGTCGCTTTCAGTAAACCGCGAACTGATCCTGCTCTACTGGAGGCTTGGGCGTTCGATTCTCCCGCAGCAGACAGCAGCAGGCTGGGGGACAAAGGTGATCGACAGGCTTGCGGGCGATTTGCGTCAATCGTTCCCCGAGATGGCTGGTTTTTCATCGCGAAACCTGAAATACATGCGGACGTTCGCTGCAGCTTGGGCAGACGAGGCAATAGTGCAACAGGTTGTTGCACTATTGCCTCGACTACATTGTGCGAATGACGGAAACGCTGCCCGAAGATTTGCACGGGGCGCTGCCAACGTTAGAACAGCTGGAATCCTCGCCGGAGGATGAATGAGCATTACCGCGCGGGCGCCAACCAACGGGCCGATGACATGACGCTGCGACTTGTGGTCTAAGTACCGCGAAACGTCAAATCGATTCCGGAATCGGCGCTACTTTCGCTGACCCCAGTTCCAGCCGCACACTGAATAGCGCCACCCCCAGCGCAGCCATCGGCGCCAGTGCCGCAACCCACGGCAATGCCGCCAGACCCGGTCCGTGATCGACCACCACGCCGCCCATCCACGCACCCAGGCCGTTGCCCAGGTTGAATGCCGCGATATTGAAGCTCGAGGCCAGGTTCTGTCCCGCGCCCTGGGCGTGGCGCAGCACGCGCAGCTGCAGCGGCGAGACCGTGGCAAAGGCCGCGATGCCCAGGATGCCGACGAAGGCCACCACCAGCACCTGGCTGTGGATGGCCAGCGTCATCGCCGCCAGCACCAGCGTCAGCGTGGTCAGCGTGGCCAGCACCGCGCGCGTCGGGGTGCGGTCGGCAAAGCGGCCGCCGAGCACGTTGCCAAGGATCATGCCGGCGCCGAACAGCAGCAGGATCGGTGACACCGCCGCCTCGCCAAAGCCGGACACGCGCGTCAGCAGCGGCTGCACGTAGGTGATCACGGCAAAGATGCCCATCGACTGCAGCACCGTCATCAACAGGCCCAGCAGCACCTGCGGGCGGCCGATGGTGGCCAGTTCGTCGCGCAGGGCCACGGGGGCGCCGTGGTCCTGGCTCTTCTGCACCAGCAGCGCGATCACCGCCAGCGACAGCAGCCCGATCACGGTCATCGCCCAGAAGGTCGAGCGCCAGCCCAGGTGCAGGCCCAGCCAGGCGCCGGCGGGCATGCCCAGCAGCGTGGCCAGCGTCAGGCCGGAGAACATCACCGAGATCGCGGAGGCGCGGCGGTCCTCCGGCACCAGCCCGGTGGCCACCACCGCGCCGACGCCGAAGAAGGTGCCATGCGTGAGCGAGGTCAGCACGCGCGCGATCATCAGCGTGGTGTAGTCGGGCGCCAGCGCGCAGGCGGCATTGCCGACGGTGTAGATCACCATCAGCGCCAGCAGCACGGCCTTGCGCGGCATGCGCCGCGTCAGCAGGGTCAGCACCGGCGCGCCGGCGAAGACGCCCAGCGCGTAGCCGGACACCAGCATGCCGGCGGCGGCGATGGTCACCCGCAGGTCGGCGGCAACCTGAAGCAGCAGGCCCATGATCACGAATTCGGCGCAGCCGATGCCGAAGGAACCGGCGGTGAGCGCGTAGAGCGCAACCGGCAGCCGGCCGCGGGCGGATGCAGCGCCGGGTGTGGAGTTGGTGGAGACTGGGGGGGCCATGTTCGGGGGATGCGTCGGCAAAAGGAAGGAAGCCCGCAGTCTGTGCCTTTCCGTCTTCAGTAAAAACCGGCATGATCCATAATCAGTTTCAATGGAATCTTGAAAATCATGGACCGGATCGGCGATATCGGCCTGTTCCTGCGCGTGCTCGACCTGGGTTCGATCAGCGCCGCGGCACGCAGCCTGGACCTGTCGGTGGCGGTGGCCAGCCAGCGGCTGCAGCGGCTGGAGCGTGAACTGGGCGTGCGCCTGCTGCATCGCACCACGCGGCGGCTGCACGCCACCCCGGAAGGCGTGGTGCTGGCCGAGCAGGGGCGTGCGCTGGTGGACGACCTAGAAGCGCTGGGCACCTCGTTGCGGCAGGCCGGCACCGGGGTATCGGGCACGCTGCGGGTGACCACGTCGTCCTCGTTCGGGCGGCTCTATATCTCGCCGCTGTTGCCGGAATTCCTGGCGCTGCATCCCGGCCTGACGCTCAGCGTCAACCTGACCGACAACGTGCTGGACCTGGTCAGCGCGGGTTTCGACCTGGCCATCCGCATCGGTGTGCTGGACGATTCGACGCTGGTCGCGCGGCGGCTGGCCAACAACCGGCGGCTGCTGTGTGCCGCGCCGGACTACCTGCGCCGGCGCGGCACGCCGCGCACCCCGCAGGACCTGGCGCGGCACGATTGCCTGGTGCTGGTGGGCAGCCAGGGCCGGCAGGATGTCTGGCGCCTGGGCGACGGCGCCGGCGGGGAGATTGCCGTGCGCGTGCGCGGCCGGATCGAGGCCAATACCGGCGAGCTGTTGTCCGATGCGGCGCTGGCGGGCTTTGGCATCGCCCTGCATTCCACCTGGCATGTCTGCGCCGACCTGCGCGCCGGGCGGCTGGTGCAGGTGCTGCCCGATTACCCGCTCGCCGACACCGGCATCTACGCCGTGATGCCGCAGCGGCGGCTGGTGCCCCCGCGCGTGCGCGCCTTTGTCGATTTCCTGGCCGGGCGCTTCGGCGACAACCCGCCGTGGGAGCAACCCCACGGCGGGTGAGCCGGCCTGCCCTACGCGGGTGGAGGCGCCGCCGCGCGCCGGTAGTCGCCCGGGGTCATGCCGGTCCAGCGGCGGAAGGCGCGGAAGAACGAGTTGGCATCGTCAAAGCCGAGCCGGAACGCGATTTCTCCGAGCGACATCGCGCCTCCGGCCAGGTAGCCGCCAGCCAGCTCGCGGCGCGCCTCTTCACACAGCGTGCGGAAACTCGTGCCCGCCGCCATCAGCCGGCGCTGCAGCGTGCGCTCGCTGATGTCCAGGTGGCGTGCCACCGCGGCCAGGCTGAGGGCGCGGTCGCCGGCCAGCGCCTGCAGGGCCGCGCGCACATCGTCCAGCGACGCGGACGCCGGCCGCGCTTCGCGCGCGGCATGGCCCGCGCCCGCGCCGGCCGGTCCGCTGCGCACGCGGGCAGCCAGGCGCAAGGCCAGGTCGCGGCGGCCGAACACGATGGCGTCTTCGGGCTCGCCAAAGCGCACCGGGCAGTCGAATGCTTCGGTATAGCGCAGGTGCCAGTCCGGCTGGCCGATGCGCAGCGACACCCGCAGCGGATGCAGCGGCTTGCGCGTGAACTGGCGCCCGAAGGCCAGCAGCGAGCACAGCTCCATGTCGATGCGCGGTCGGGTGTCGGGCGCCTCGGGATCGCTCGGGCGGATACAGACCCAGGCTTCGTCGCCCTGGCGGCGCAGTTCGATGCGGTCGCCGGCGAGCAGCTTCTGGTAGCGCGCGATGCGCCGCAGCGCGGTGCCCAGCGACGGCCCGGCCATGGCCGTCAGGCCCGCCAGCCCGAGCAGGTCGGTCTGCATCCGGCTGCCCAGCCACAGGCCGATGGTTGGATCGCCGGTGGCACGGTAGACCGCGCAGAGCACGTGGCAGGCCTGTTGCGGGCCGGCCGCCGGCATGGCGGGCCTGAGGTCGCTGGGGTCGGAGTCGGTGTCGGATTCCGGGGCAGGCGCGAGTCCCGATACGTCGTAGCCGCCGTCACGCAGTGCGTGCAGCAGGTCACGAGGCAACGGCCCGGCCTGGATAGGCTCTTGTTGTGTCATTGTCATTATCTGGCTGGCAAGTTGGCGCAAGTGCGCCAGTGCAGCCCCCGGTAACACTGAGATTACGCGGTGCCGGTGCCCCCTTCAAGGGAGTGCGGGGGGATGAAGTGTGGCCTGGGCAGCGCAACGGCGTGCTGGCGGCGGGGGTGCCGCACCGTTGCCGGGTTCCGGCGCGCCTGCAACCCGTTGCCTAAAATTTGGGCGCTCCGGTGGGTTGCCGCACAGACCGGGGCTTTCGGGGAATGTAGGGCCAGGATATCCACAGATTCTGTGGATATCACACGCAGGTTTTCAACATGGGTTTATGCGGCTGCCGCCAAGCGCCGGATGCAGGTATGCTGGTTGGTTTGAGGGCGCGGCGTGTTGCCTGGCCGCGCCGTCATCGTGTGGCATCCCTGCCGGATTTGCCGCCATCGTGCCGCCAACGTCCGCTGTTGGCCCAATCGTTCTACCTGCCCGCCGCCATGCGCCATGACCGGTCGTCCGCAGTCCTGCCTCGTCTTGCCTTGTTGCCGATGCTTGCCGCCGCCGTGGCGCTGTCCGGCTGCGTGGCGCAATACCGGGTGCCTGCCGGCGCCCCGGCCGCCAGCGTGCGGCTGCTGACCAGCACCGACGACAACACTTCGTTCACCGTGGTCGATCCGGCCAAATGCCCGGTGCCCGCGCGGCCGCTGGTGCTGGCGGGAACCGGCAGGCAGTTGTCTGCGATGGGTCGGGACCGGAGCCTGGACATGGCCGGGCGCTCGCCCGAGCCGCCGGCTCGCACGCGCGAGCGGCTGGTGGAGGCGGGCCGGCGCATCTACGTGGCGGTGACCTCGGCCGCGGCGCCGCCGCTGCCCGAGCTGCGTTGCGCGGCGGGCGTGTCATTCGTGCCGGTTGCCGGCGGCCAGTATGAGATCCGCTACCAGCGGGACGAAACCGCGAGCCAGTGCTCGGCGCAGGTATTGCGCATGCAGCCGCTGGCCGGTGGCGGCGCGCGCCTGACGGCGGAGCCGACCCAGCAGGGCTTCAGGGCGCTGCGCAAGGAGTATGTCTGCCAGGCGCAGTGACGCGCCCGGCAGGCCGATGGCACCATCGATTGAAGCGGGCGCGTGAGACGGGCGCGCGCTGGCCGCGCTGGCGGCTTACTGCTCGATCAGGAAACGCTCCGGGCGCTTGCCCAACCATGCCGGCGCGCGGCCGCGGCCCGACCAGGTCTTGCCGGTCTTGGGGTCCATGTACTTCGGCGGCAAGGCGGATGCGGGCTTCTTGGCACTCGAACCAGCCGGGCGGCCACGCTTGCGGCGCGGCAGGATGTCTTCGGCGGTCAGGCCGTATTCAGTCATCAGGTCCCGGATTTTGTCGATCACGCCGGCGACTTCCGTCGCACGCACTTCATTCAGCTTGGCTTCCAGCGCTTCCTTCTCAGCCAGGAGTTGCTTGTATGTCGCCATTTATATCCCCTTTCTGCAAATAGGCCGCTGCATGGTACTAGAAGTGTGGTGTCGGTTCACCTAAAAAAATTTTACAAAAAATAACGGAGATTGCACGGACTGATTGTTTGCTGGCCTGAATTGACGGTCGCACAGCCCACGATGCAGCCGGTATTGGGCTGGGCATCGCCCGTTTTGCCCGCATTTAAGGACAATGAAAATACGCACGCCCCCGGCCTTTAGCGCCTAGACTGCTTGTCTGCGCCCGGCGCAGCCCCCTCTGACACGACTACCGGAGCCCCTGATGAGCCAGCAGATTTTTGTCAATTTGCCCGTCCGCGACCTGCAAAAGTCGATTGCCTTCTTTACGCAGTTGGGTTTTTCCTTCAATCCGCAATTTACCGACGACACTGCCACCTGCATGATCGTCGGCGAAAACATTTTCGTGATGCTGCTGACCGAAGCCAAGTTCCGCAGCTTCTCGCCCAATGAAATCTGCGATGCACGGAAATCGACTGAGGTGCTGGTTTGCCTGTCGATGGAAACCCGCGCGCGCGTGGATGAAATGGTCAATGCCGCGGTCGCGGCGGGTGGCAATACCTACAAGCCGCCGATGGATTTGGGATTCATGTACGGGCATGGATTCCAGGATCCCGATGGCCATGTCTGGGAACTGGTGTACATGGATGTGGCGGCAATGCAGGCCGGGCAATGAAGGCGATTTAGCGAAACGCCATTCGCCAAGCGCGGGACCTTTCAGGCAAGCCACCAAAAAAACAGCCCGGGAAAGCAGGAAGCCCGGGCTTGAAATCCACCTGGATCACGGTGGAGGAGACATCTGGTTGTCAGCGTCCCGGGCGTGGCGCCCGGGCCGCGGCAGTAGCTTTCGGCAGGATCAGATGGCCCAGCCCCCGGCATAGAACGCAGCCAGCACGACCGCGATGGCCACCGTGCCGACATTGAGCTTGCGCCATTCGCCAGCCACCACGCGGCCCACCACCAGGGTGCAGAAGCCCAGCATGATGCCGGTCACGATATTGCAGGTCAGCACGATGAACACGGCGCAGACCAGGCCAGCCATCGCGTCGACCAGGTCGTCCATGTGCAGGCGGCTCACGCTCGACAGCATCAGCAGGCCCACGTACATCAGCGCGGGCGCGGTGGCGTACGACGGCACCAGCCCGGCCAGCGGCGAGAAGAACATCACCGCAACGAACAGCAGGCCCACCACCACGGCGGTCAGGCCGGTCTTGGCGCCGGCCGCAACGCCGACGGTCGACTCGATGTAGGCTGCAGCCGGAGCGCCGCCGAACATCCCCGAGAAGATCGAGCTGACCGAATCCGCGGTCAGCGCGCGCCCGCCATTGTGGATATGGCCGGCAGCGTTGAGCTGGCCGGCTTGTCCGGCGACCGCGCGGATCGTGCCGGTGGCATCGAACACCGCGGTCATCACCAGGGCCAGCACGCTCGGCAGCACTGCTGCCGTCAGCGCGCCGCGCACGTCCATGGCGCCGATCAGCGATTCATGGCCGGGTGCGCTCAGCGACGGCAGCGCGAACACGCCGGTGAACTTCACCGCCGGGTCGAAGGCCAGGCCCAGCGCGGAGATCGCGATGATCACCAGCAGGATGCCGCCCGGCACCTTGCGGCGCTCCAGGCCGAAGATCGCGGCCAGGCCCAGCACCGACATCACCACCGGGAACGAGGTGATCTTGCCCAGTGACACCGGCAGGCCGGGGTGAGCGTTCTTGACCACCAGGCCGACTTCATTCGAGGCGATCAACAGCAGGAACAGGCCGATGCCGATGCCGGTGCCGTGCGCCACGCCGGCGGGCAGGTTGCGCAGGATCCAGGAGCGCACGCCGGTGACGGAGATCGCGGTGAAGATCACGCCCATCAGGAACACGGCGCCGAGCGCGACCGCCGGCGACAGGCCCTGCCCCAGCACCAGCCCAAAGGCCATGAATGCGGTCAGCGAGATGGCGCAGCCGATGGCGATCGGCAGCTTGGCCCACAGGCCCATCAGCAGGGAGCCGAAGGCGGTGGTCAGGCACACCGCGACAAAGACCGCGCTGGTGTCGAAGCCGGCCTTGCCCAGCATGCCGGGAACGACAAAGACGGCGTAGACCATCGCCATGAAGGTGGTCACCCCGGCGACCACTTCCTTGCGCTGGGTGCTGCCGCGCGCGGTGATCTCGAAAAACGCGTCGATCCGGCTCCGGACTTCGGGGACTTGGGGGCGTGCAGCATCGGCTTCCGTCGCGGACGACGGATAGGGCTGTTCGATCATGATGAGCTGTCTCCTTGCGGGCGCTGCAACGTCCGTCGTACGGACTGTCGTCAGGCGTGTCTCACGTGGTTCTGGTCTGGGCTGGAGGCGCAAACCTGGCCAACCCGCTGTTATCGGTGTGCCGCTTGTCGGTGCCTCTGCGGGCGCGATCCGGGCAAGGCTGAAGGCTAGGTGACCACGCGCCATGCATCATCACCGGCAGGCAATGCGCGGCATGTGCATCGAGGAATATCGAATGTGACGATTGGGCACCTTGGATTGGCGGATTGGCATCAGGTGGCGCGTGCGGCAGGCGGCCATTATCACGCACCCCATATACGGCCTATAGGTACAGACCCGGATGATTCAGGCGCAACTTCTCTATACTAGGGATAACCCTGAACTGCCTCCCGATCCGGGCCGAACCACGGCTGGATGTGCCTCGTGAGGCGCACCAACTTCCATCCAACCGGAAAGGATATTCGCCATGCAAGTACTCGCCGACACCCTCTATCGCCAGCCCGCCCAAGCCAAGGCATCGAAGCCCGCCGCCCAGCCGGCACGCGATGTTGCCTACTACGCCCGCGTGGGCGGCGGCCAATCGCTGGCCGCGCGGGTGCGCGCCTACTTTGCCCAGGGCTGGACCCTGTACGTAGCCAACGCACGCGAGGCCGCGCCGATCCGCTGGCTGTAAGCGGGCGCGCTGCCTCAGTACATGCCGGTGCGGGCCATGAACGCGTCCAGGGTCCAGCCGCGCCCGAGCAGCAGCATGCGCGTATGCAGGCCCTCACGCACTGGCGCGTCGACGGCCTGGCCCAGCCAGGTCAGCGTCTTGTGGCGCAAGTCCACATAGCCCATCGGGTAATCGGCGGCCAGCGCCTGCCATAGGGCGTTGGCGCCGGCCGACTGGCGCGCCCCGCTCAGCAGGCACAGCCCGCCATCCAGCGCCCAGCGGTACAGCGCCCGAGCCAGGCCGCGGCGCTGGTAAGCGGGCGCAAACTTTGTGTGCGGCGCCCGTACCCATGGGTCGGCCCGGCGGCCGACCTCGATCAGCCGGTTGAAGACGGTATAACCGGCCAGCCGGCGCTGCATCACATCTTCCACATACACGTAGTACTCGCCGTCGGCCTCGCGATAGCGCAGGCGCAGGCCTGGCGCGCCCGCGGGCAGCGCCGGCATCGCATGCAGGCAGTCGCCGGGTTGGCCGATGCGGTCGTGCAGGGCACCCAGCTCGCGCTCGATATCGCCCGGCGCGAGCTCAACGTCGATGCGCAGTTCGAGCGCGCGCGGCAGGGCCGGCGCCGGCAGGCGCAGGGCATGGAAATGCACCATGGCAAGACTCCACTGGGGCTCAGGGATTGAGGATCAGGTAGAGGGCGGCAAGCGCCACCATGGCGCAGAAGGTATGGCGGTAGAGCGGGGACATGTCTGGCTTTCTCCTGGCTGCATGATCAAGCGGGTGCCGGATGGCATCCGCGACATGGGCCGTGCGGGAAAGCTCAGGACTGGAGGGTGGCGCCCCGAGCTGCCCGCACGGCCAGGAAAAGCACGGCGCGGCGGACCTGGGCGTACGCGTGGAAGCGGTCGGCCAGGTCGATGGCGGCGCCCGGGCGCTGCGCGGCGCGCACGCCTGCCGCCGGCAGGGCCGGGCGGTTCAGGGTGGCGAAGCGGACAGTGCGAAGCATGGGTGTCGGGGCGCGAAAGCATCGGGGGAACATTGCTTATGCCACACTTCGCGCGCAATGTCCAGGCAAATTGCGGGCTTCCGCTTTTAACTCCGTGCTACTTCGTAATCATGGTGGCTGTGGCCGGCCTGCCGGCCACAGCTCCGCCATCTTTAATTGTGAACACTGTCTACATGTACTAGACTCAGAAAGCATCGTTCACCGGCCTTCTTGCAGGAGCCAAGATGACGACTTCCCCCACACCCGAAACCGACACCGGCCCCGTCAGGCTGCTGGTGGCCACCACCAAGGGCGCCTGGTTCCTGACCAGCGACGCCGCGCGCCGCAGCTGGCAGATCGAGGGCCCGACGTTCCTCGGCCATACCATCCACCATATCGTGCAGGACCCGCGCGACCCGTCGCGCATGCTGATGGCGGCGCGCACCGGCCACCTGGGCCCGACCGTGTTCCGCTCCACCGACGGCGGCCGCAACTGGACCGAAGCCGCGCGCCCGCCCGCCTTCGACAAGGCCCCGGAGGGCGAGACCGGCCGCGTCGTCGACCACGTGTTCTGGCTCACGCCCGGCCATGCCAGCGAGCCCGGCACCTGGTATGCCGGCACCTCGCCGCAGGGCCTGTTCCGCAGCGCCGACCACGGCGTGACCTGGGAGCCGGTATCAGGCTTCAACGACCACCCGAACTGGCGCACCTGGACCGGCGGCGAGCAGGACGGCACGCCCGACGGCCCCAAGATGCATTCCGTGCTGGTCGATCCGCGCGACGCGCGCCACCTGTATATCGGCATGTCCAGCGGCGGCGTGTTCGAGAGCACCGACGGCGGCGCGGACTGGAAGCCGCTGAACCGCGGCAGCCTCGCCACCTTCCTGCCCGATCCCAATCCCGAGTACGGCCAGGATCCGCACTGCATGCTGCAGCATCCCGCCGACCCGGACATCCTGTACCAGCAGAACCATTGCGGCATCTACCGCATGGACCGCCGCGAAGGCGTGTGGAAACGCATCGGCGAAGCCATGCCGGCGGAAGTGGGCGATATCGGCTTCCCCATCGTCGCCCACCGCCGCGATCCGCGCACGGTCTGGGTGTTCCCGATGGATGGCAGCGACGTCTGGCCGCGCGTCAGCCCGGGCGGCCGCCCGGCAGCGTATGTCACGCGCGATGCCGGCGAAACCTGGCAGCGCCAGGACCGCGGCCTGCCCGCCGAACAAGGCTGGTTCACGGTCAAGCGCCAGGCCATGGCCACCGACGGCCACGCGCCGGTGGGCGTGTACTTCGGCACCACCGGCGGCGAGATCTGGGCCAGTGCCGATGAAGGCGAGGGCTGGCAATGCATCGCCCGCAACCTGCCGCAGGTCTACGCGGTTACCGTGGCGCGCCCTGCCTGAATGCCATCAGCCGACCGGAGAACTTCCATGCAGGTCCGTATCGCGACGCCGCTCTTCTCCTATACCGGACAGCGCGAATACGTCGAGGCCCGTGGCGCCAGCATCGCCGAGCTGCTCGACGACCTTGACCGCCAGTTCCCCGGCATGCGCTTTCGCATCGTCGATGAGCAGGGCAAGCTGCGGCCGTATATCCGCGTCTTCGTCAACCGCACGCAGCTGATGCGGCTGGACGCGCCATTGAAGGAAACCGACGAGGTACATATCCTGCAGGCGCTGGCGGGCGGGTAAGCGCCCGGCTACAGCGCCTGCAGGTACGGCCACGGGTAGATGCCGCGGTCGTGCCCGTCGCTGAACACGATCTGCACACCATAGCCCATTTCGCCGAGGGCGACGATTTGCGTGTCGCCCGGCCCGGCCTCCGAGGGCTTGCCGCGGCAGGCGGCGCAACGGCAGGCTGCGCGCAAGCGGCCCGGGTCCAGCGACTGGCACTGGCCGTCTGGCCAGTAGACGCGCAGCGCGCCGTTGGCGCGGGAGAGCTCCAGGCGCGTGGGTACGACCATGCCGCCGCTCATGCATGAGCCTCCGGCGCGCCGATCTGCGCCAGCGCAATGCGTACGGCCTTGCGTACCTCCGGATCGGCATCGTCGGCGGCCGAGGCAAGGGCCGGCACGGCTGCCGCATCCCGCAGGCTCCCCAGCGACAGCGCGGCCTCTTTGCGCAGGTTGCTGATGGCGTGGGCCAGCTGCATCGTCAGCGGCACCAGCGCCGCGCGGTCACGCAGCTTGCCGAGAGCCCTGGCGGCCTGCAGGCGGACCTGCCAGTAGCGGTCTTCCAGCGCGTCGATCAACGGGCCCACGGCTTCAGGGAATTTCAGTTTTCCCAGCGTCTGCGCGGCTTCTTCCCGCACCTGCCAGGCGCCGTCGCGCAGGGCCGCCAGCAACGCATCGCGCGCCGACGGGTCGGCAGCCAGGCCGAGCGCGCCGGCGGCGGCGCGCCTGACGTCGGTATCGGCATCGCTGGTCGCAGCTTGTGCCAGCGCGGGCAGGGCTTCGCTGCGCCTGAGCCAGCCCAGCACGGCCACGGCTTCGCGGCGCACCGGGGCGGCCGCGTCGGACAGGGCCGCCATGGCCGCATCGAAGCCGGCCGCATAGCGCAGCTCGCGCAGGCCGCGCCACGCGGCCGCCCGGACAAAGGGATCGCCGTGCGTGACCCACGGCAGCAAGGCGGCACCGGAGGCGGGCGCCTTCAGTTCCGACAATCCCTGTGCTGCCGCTTCGGCCACTTCGCGGCTGGGGTCGGCCAGTGCCGCGGCCAGCGCCGGGACGACCGCTTCCTGCTCCCAGCTGGCCAGCGTGCGCGCGGCTTCCGCGCGCACGGATTCGGCAGGGTCCGATTGCAGGCGCTGCAGCAGCAGCGGCACGCCGTCTTCATCCTCCAGGTCGGCAAGTTGCAGCACGGCCACGCGTCGCACCGCGGGGTCGGGGTCGGCCAGGCGCAGCGTCAGCGCGCCGATGGAGGGATCGAGATCAAACAGGGATTCGTCAGGCAGGGTGGAAGCTTGCGGCATGGATGGCAGTCAGGTCGATAGCGGTCAGGCGGCGGTCGCGAGCGCGCTGGCCTCGGTGTGGTCGTGCAGCAGGTCGCGGCAGCGGCGCTTGAGCCGGATGAAATCGTCATCGGTCATCAACTCGGCGCGGCGGGGCCGCTCGAAGGGGATAGCGATATCTTCAAGGATGCGTCCGGGCCGTGGCGACATCACCAGCACGCGGTCGGCCAGGAACAGCGCCTCGTCGATGTCATGGGTGACGAAGACCACGGTGGTGCGCATCCGCGCCCAGACCTCGAGCAGCAGGGCTTGCATATGGGCGCGGGTCTGCGCGTCGAGCGCACCGAAGGGCTCGTCCATCAGCAGCACGCGCGGCCGGTTGATCAGCACGCGCGCAATCTCCGCGCGCTGCTGCATGCCGCCGGAAAGCTGGGCGGGGTAGCGCTGCGCGAAGCCGCCCAGGCCGACCAGGTCCAGCAGGGCCTGCGCCTCGCGCTTGCGCTCGGCGGTGGGCACGCCCTGCATCTTCAGGCCGAAGGCGACGTTGTCGAGCACGCGCTTCCACGGGAACAGCGAGTGCTGCTGGAACACCAGCCCGCGCTCCGGCGCGGGGCCGCGCACCGGCGCCCCGTCGAGCAGGATCTCGCCCGCCGCCGCCGGCAGGTGTCCGGCGATGGCGCCCAGCAGCGTGGACTTGCCGCAGCCCGACGGCCCCAGGATGCAGACGAACTGCCCGGCGGGAATGTCGATGGATAGCTGGTGCACGGCGGTGAAGGCGGCATCGCCCTGGCCCAGCGCCACATCCAGGCCGCGCACCTGCAGGCGGCCCGCGCGGATCGGTTGGCTCGTCATGCGCGCACCTGCTGCAGGCGGGTCCACGGCATCAGCCACGCGCCGAGGCGCTTGATCAGCGCGCTGCTGCCCATGCCGAAGGCACCGATCAGGAGCATGCCGACGACGATGTCTGCATAGTTCTGCAGGTTGTAGGCCTCCCACGTGTAGTAGCCGATGCCGTACTGGCCGGCGATCATCTCGGCGGTGACCAGGCAGAACCAGGACGTGCCCATGCCGATCGCCAGCCCGGTGACGATACTCGGCAGCGCCGCGGGCAGCAGCACCTCGGGGAAGACGGTCCAGCGGCGCGCGCCCAGGCTGCGCGCCGTGGCGACCAGGCGCGGGTCGGTGCGCTCCACGCCGTGGATGGTGTTGAGCAGGATCGGGAACAGCGCCCCGATGAAGGTGATGAAGATCATGCTCAGCTCCGAAGACGGGAACATCAGGATTGCCAGCGGAATCCACGCCACGCCGGGGATCGGGCGCAGCACCTCCAGCGGTGGCAGCAGCAGGTCTTCCAGCCAGCGCGAGCGGCCGATCGCCATGCCGAGCACGATGCCAGCCACGGCCGCCGCGCCAAAGCCGGCAAACACGCGGTACAGGCTGTTGCTCAGGTGCAGCACCAGCTTGGGTGACTGCAGCAGTTGCCAGGCCGCCGGAACCACGTCGCTGGGCGCGGGCACGTTGGCGAAGGTGACGAGGCCGAGGTGGGCCCGGTGGGACGAGGCCAGCTGCCACAGCACGATGCAGCTGGCCAGCGCGGCCAGGCGCACCAGCCAGCGTGCCAGCCGCACGCGTGCCGCGCCCGGCGCGGCCGGTGCCACCGGGGGCGCCCCCGCTTCAAGGCTGATCGAGGTCATGGGCGCGCTCCGCGTCAGTTGCTGGCCACGGCGACCGCGGCGCCGCTGACTGCGGCAAAGTCCCGCACATTGCCACCATTGGCCTTTGCCCAGCCATCCGCTGAGCCCTTGAGCAGGAAGGCGCTCGCCTGCCCCTTGCCGTCCTGCACGTACCACGCCTTGCTGGCCAGCAGCTTCAGGCCGGTATTGCGGTCATGCACATACAGCACGCGCGCCTGCTTGCCCTCTTTTGCAGCCTGCCTGAGCGCGGCGAATGCTGCAGCCGGCGAGGCATAGGCGCGCACCCTGGACTCGCCCCGCAGCCACAGCTGCGCGGCCAGCTTCGGCTCGGCGATGGGTTTGCCGCTGCCCGCGTCCTTCGCCGCGAGGGGCTGTTTGTCGTAGGACTTCAGGCGCGCTTCATAGTCCAGCCCCTCCAGCCTGAAGGCTTCGCGGATGTAGCGCTCGTCGATCACGGTGTCGGCGCTGAGGTCGGCATCGGTGCGCTTGAGCAGCTTCAGCGTCTCGATCGAGGTCTGCAGCGCCTGGCGGTACTCCGGCTTCCAGGTGTAGTCGCGGTTCTGCAGGCCGAGCGGGCCATGGAACAGGTAGTCCACCTCGGCGTCGATGCCGGTCACCCGGGCAATCAGCTCGCTGTATTTCTCGGGCTCCGCCGCCATCAGGCGGTCGGCCTCGATCGCGGCGCGCAGGTAGGCCACCACGATCTCCGGGTACTTCTGCGCGTATTCCGCGTTCACCAGCGCGCCGTGGAAGGTGGGGGCCTCGGCCTGGGCGCCGTCATAGATCTTGCGGGCAAAGCCGCGGAAGACAAAGAGCTCGGGGAAGGGCACGAAGTTGGCATGGCCGTCCACCTTGTGTGCCTGCAGCGCCGAGCCGCCGACCTCGGGCGACTGCGACACCAGGGTCACGTCCTTGTCCGGGTCCCAGCCCTGGCGCTTGATCGCGCGCAGCAGCATGCCGTGCGCGGTGGAGCCGAACGGCACCGAGATGGTCTTGCCCCTGAGCTCCGCCAGCGACTGGACCGGCGAATCCGCCGGCACCACGATGCCGTTGCCGGTGCCGATCGCGTTGCCCGACAGCGGCGCGATGAACAGGCTCTTCTTGCCGGCCTTCTGGAAGGCAGCGGCATTGAGCGAGCCGGGGAAATCCGCCATGGCGCCGATATCCAGCTTGTCGGCCACCATCTCGTTGGTCAGCGGCGGGCCGGAGGTGAAGTTCTTCCATTGCACGTCGTAGGTGACGTCCTTGTACTTGCCGGTGCGGGGCAGGTACTTGTCGAGCAGCTTCAGTTCGCGGATCAGCAGGCCGCCGGTGGCGCAGTTGATGGTGGTGTCCTGCGTGCCGATGGCAACGCGGATGGTTTCGGCACTGGCCGTGCCGGCCAGGCTGGCGGCGGCCAGTGCCAGGAGCAGGTGGATGCTGGTGGAGGCTTTCATGGGGTTATCTCTGTGGTGCTGTTGTCATGAAGCGGGGCAATCAACGCAGCAGGTACGGGATCTCGACCCTGACCGCGCCCGTCGGGCAATCCTTCTCGCAGGGCATGCAGTACCAGCACTCGTCGAACTGCATGAATGCCTTGCCTTTGGTCAGGTCGATGGCCAGCAGGTCCATCGGGCAGACATCGACGCAGACCGTGCAGCCCTTGTCGGCAATGCACTTGTCTTCATCGATGGTGACCGGCGCGCTGCTGCGCTGGGCGATCTCATGCGGGGTGTAGGCCATGGCGTGGGTTCCTTCAGGCGGCAGCCAGGGTGGCGGGTTCGGCAGTGGCGGCCGTGGCGGCGGCCTGGCCGCGGCTGACGCGCAGCCGCTGGTAGGCGGTGGCGTCGTCGCCTGCCACCGGGACGATGTACGGCTCGATCGCGCGCTTGTGGCTGACCATGCGCCCGGCTTCATCCTTGCTCAGGTGCGTATGGCAGAACCAGTCCGCATCATTGCGCTGCGGATAGTCGACGCGATGGTGGTAGAGACCCCAGCGGCTCTCGGTGCGGAACAGGGAGGCGCGTGCCGCCATCTCGGCGCAGTCGCGGATTGCCATCACCTCGACCGCGCGCATCAGCTCGTGCGGATTGGCGGCGCGGATCTGGCCGATGTCCTCGGCGATGGCGTCAAAGCGCTGCAGGCCGATTTCCATCTTGCGCGTGACCTTGGGCGGCTGCAGGTAGTCGTTGACCATGCGGCGCAGCTTGTATTCCACCTGGGCGGGCGGCAGCCCACTCTCGCGCGCCAGCGGTGCGAACACGCGCGCGCGCTCCGCCTCGACCTGGGCCGCATCGGCTTCAGGCAGGCCGCGGCCGGCGACGTAGTCGGCCGCGTTGTGCCCGGCAAACCAGCCATAGGTGAAGGCGCCCAGCATGTAGTTGTGCGGCACGGCGGCCATGTCTCCGGCCGCGTACAGGCCCGGCACGGTAGTCTCGGCGCGCTCGTTCACATGCACGCCGGAAGCGCTGTGGCCGCTGCAGAAGCCGATCTCCGAGATATGCATCTCCACCATCTGCCTGCGGTAGTCGGTGCCGCGCCCGGCGTGGAACTGGCCGCGGCTGGGCCGTTCGTTGGTGTGCAGGATCGTCTCGATGGTCTGGATGGTTTCTTCCGCCAGGTGGTCAAGCTTCAGAAACACCGGGCCGTTGCCGCCCTGGAGCTCCTGGTAGAACTCCCACATCATCTGGCCGCTCCAGTAGTCGCATTCGATAAAGCGCTCGCCCTTGCCGTTGGCGGTATAGCCGCCCAGCGGGCCGGTCACGTAGGCGCAGGCCGGGCCGTTGTAGTCCTTGATCAGCGGATTGATCTGGAAGCACTCCAGGTTGGCCAGCGCGGCGCCGGCGTGATAGGCCATGGCATAGCCGTCGCCGGCATTGGTCGGGTTCTCGTAGGTGCCCATCAGGTAGCCGGAAGCGGGCAGGCCCAGGCGGCCGGCCGCGCCGCAGCACAGGATCACGGCGCGCGCGCGGATCACGTGGAAGTCCGCGCTGCGGCAGTCGAAGCCCATCACGCCGCCGGCGGCGCCGCTGGCGTCGGTCAGCACGCGCGTGGCGACGATGCGGTTGGTGATCTCTACCCGCGCGCGCTTGAGCTGGCGGTACAGCACCTTCTTGATGTTGTGTCCTTCCGGCATCGGCAGCACATAGGAGCCCATGTGATGGACCTTCTTCACTGCGTAGTCGCCGGTCTCGTCCTTCTCGAACCTGACGCCCCAGCGATCCAGCTGCTCGATGGTGGCAAAGCTGTGGCGCGCGTAGGCATAAACGGTGGACTGGTCGACGATGCCGTCGTTGGCCACGGTGATCTCGCGGGTGTACTGCTCGGGCGTGGCGTGGCCGGGGATCACGGCATTGTTCAGCCCGTCCATGCCCATCGAGATGGCGCCGCTGCGCTTGACGTGCGCCTTGTCGAGCAGCAGCACGCGCAGCGCGGGGTTGCGTTCCTTGGCCTTGATCGCGGCCATCGGGCCGGCGGTGCCGCCGCCGACGACAACGATGTCGTATTCGTGAGTCAGGGTATTCATGCGGAGGGCTTCCCCTTGCTGGCTGGTTTGCGGGGCCGTGCATGGCCGGCTGGGCTGGTGACGCTGGCGGCTGGCGCGGTCTTGTGCCGGTCTGCGCGCAGCCGGTACTGGAACGCGTCGCCGCGGAAGTAGAGGAACTCGTAATCGATAGGCGTGCCTTGCGCGTCATGGGTCAGGCGTTCGATGCGCAGCACCGGCGCGCCTTCCTCGATGCGCAGGGCCTGGGTCAGCTCGTCGTCGGCGAGGATGGCGTCGACACTCAGGTCGGCATGGCCGAGCTTCACGCCACAGTCGTTTTCCAGGATCAGGAAGATGTCGCGCGTGGCCAGGTCGGCAGTGAGCAGGCGGCGGCCGACGGCCTCGGACACCCAGGTCAGCTCCAGCGACACCGGCTCGCGGTTGAGCAGGCGCACGCGCCGGATCTCCACCACCGGATCGCCTTCGCGCAGCCGCAGTTGCGTGGCAACGTGACGGCTGGCAGGTACGCATTTGCAGTTGCGTATCTGGTTCAGGATCTCGTAGCCCATGCTCGACATGGCCTCGGCAAAGCCTTGCAGCGAAGTCACGTTCTGGAAGGCGCGGGGCTTGGAGACGAAGGTGCCCTTGCCATGGATCTTGAAGATCAGCCCCTCCTTCTGCAGGTCGCCCAGCGCCTGGCGCACGGTGATGCGGCTGGCGCGAAAGCGCTCGCCCAGCTCGCTTTCCGACGGCATCTGGTGGTGCGGCGGATAGGTGCCGTCCAGGATGCTGGCGCGCAAGGCGTCCTTGATTTGCGTATAGAGCGGCAGCGGGATCGGTGCCGGCATGGCTGCGGCGGCGGGGACGGGTACCACGTTGGTCCGGGTCGTCATGGGGATCGACATAGCGTGTTATGACAAGTTGGGAACCACTATATGGACGACGCTGCGCCGGAGGAACGAAGCAATCCGGATATGCAAGGATGAAATCCGAACACGCGCTGCGTGCGCCTCTCAACTCCCGTTGCCCCGCGCCGATATCCAGTCATGAACCCTGCCGTCCGCCATCCGCCGCGGCCGCAGGCTGATGACAACGACGGCGGCAAAAACCACACGCACGGCACGGGAGCGCAGCATGAGCAGTTCCATGAGGGACATCGACGAACGGACCAACCTGACCAACAACAACCAGTTCGAGCTGCTGCTGTTCCGGCTTGGCGAAGCCGAGCATTCCGGCCAGACGGAGCTGTTCGGGATCAATGTCTTCAAGGTGCGCGAGATCCTGGTGATGCCGCACGTGACGACCGTGGTGGGGGCCGACCCGTCGATCCTGGGCATGGCGGATATCCGCGGCCAGGTGATCCCGGTGATCGACCTGCCCCGGCTGGTGGGCTGCAAGCCGCGCAGCGGCCTGGGCATCCTGCTGGTGACGGAATATGCACGTTCGACGCAGGGCTTCGCGGTGGAGGCAGTGGAGGAAATTGTGCGCCTGGAGTGGAACCAGGTGCATTCGGCCGAGGCCAGCGTGCGGACCGGCCACGTCACCAGCATCGCCAAGCTGGACGGGGACACCGCCGGGGGCGCGGGCCCGTCGCGGCTGGTGCAGGTGCTGGACGTCGAGCAGATCCTGCGCGATGTGCTGCCGACGCGGCAGCCAGACGTGGACCCGGGCACGGTCGGCCCGCAGTTGAGCCTGCGCCCCGGCGCCAAGGTCATTGCCGCCGACGATTCGGCACTGGCGCGCGGCCTGATCGAGCAGGGGCTGAAGGCGCTGGGCGCGCCGGTGGTGATGACCAAGTCCGGCAAGGAGGCGTGGGAGCTGCTCGACCGCATCGCCGGCGAGGCGGCCAGCCATGGCAGGTCAGTGCAGGACGAGGTGGCGCTGGTGCTGACCGACCTGGAGATGCCGGAGATGGACGGTTTCACCCTGACCCGCAAGATCAAGGCGGACAGCCGGCTGAAGTCGCTGCCGGTGGTGATTCACTCGTCACTGTCGGGAGAGGCCAGCGAGGAGCATGTGCGCAAGGTGGGCGCGGACGCTTATGTAGCGAAATTCGTGGCCAAGGAACTGGCCGACACCATCCGCGAGGTGCTGACGCGCTGAGCGCCCGGTGGCGGAAGAATCGCAACAGGCACAAAATTCGAACGCCCGCAACCATTCCCGTAGCCCGGAGGGTTGCCTATAAAACGGGCACTCCAGTGAATTCCAGCACCGGCGCGCCCTTTGCGGTTGTCAAGAGGGGGGATATCCACTGAAGCTGTGGATAGTTCCTGTGGACAAGTCGGGCCTCCCGGCCGTGACTGCCCGGGTGGCCCGGCGGCGGCCGCCGTGACCCCCACGCCCGGCCGCACTCCCTGGTGCTGGCGCTTCTCGCTCCCCTTACTTGGGCTGCTCCACCGTGCGCAGGTAGGGCTTCAGGGTCTTGAAGCCCTGCGGGTACTTCTTCTTGGCCTCCTCGTCCGAGACCGATGTGGGGATGATGACGTCCTCGCCCGGCTTCCAGTTCACCGGCGTGGCCACGGTGTGCTTGGCATTGAGCTGCAGCGAATCCAGCAGGCGCAGCACCTCGTCGAAATTGCGCCCGGCGCTCATCGGGTACACCAGCATGGCCTTGACCTTCTTGTCCGGGCCGATGATGAACACCGAGCGGATGGTGGCGTTGTCTACCGCCGTGCGCGGGCCGCTGCCGCTGGCCTCGGGGTGGATCATGTCGTAGAGCTTGGCCACCTTCAGGTCAGCGTCGCCGATCATCGGATAGTTGATGGTGCAGTTCTGCGTTTCCTCGATGTCCTTGACCCAGCGCTGGTGGTCGCCGACCGGGTCGATGCTCAGGCCGATGATCTTGGTGTTGCGCTTGTCGAATTCGGGCTTGAGCCGGGCCATATAGCCCAGTTCGGTGGTGCACACCGGCGTGAAGTCCTTGGGATGCGAGAACAGGATGGCCCAGTTGTCGCCGATCCATTCATGGAAGCTGATCTTGCCTTCCGTGGTGTCGGCGGTGAAATCAGGGGCTTGCTCGCCCAGTCGAATCGCCATGGTTGCGCTCCTTGCAGTTGGCGTGGTTTGGAAACGCGCGTCGCCGCGCACTGTTGCCCGCTATCGCGCTGTCTCGTTGTTCGCCCGGCCGCCTAGCGGAAGACCAGCACCGGGATCGTGCTGTGGGTCAGGACCTTGTGGGTTTCGCTGCCGATCAGCAGCGCCTGCAGCCCGCGCTTGCCATGCGACGACATCACGATCAGGTCGCAGTCGCGCTGCTGCGCGCACTGGATGATGGCCTGCCAGGGATGGTCGTCGGTGGCCGTAACGGTCTCGCAGGCCACGCCGGCCTGCGCCGCGGTGTGGCTGAGCGCGGCCAGGAAGGTATCCGCGTGGCGCGCTGCTTCTGCGGCAAAGGTGTCCTTGGTGTCCTGCAGGCTGGTCAGCCGGTAGGTCAGTACGTGGTACTCGGGAATCACATGCAGCCCGGTCACGCGGGCGCCGATGCGGCTGGCAAAGGCCATGGCGCGGGCCGCCATCGCGTCGGCGCGTGCGGAGCCGTCGGTAGGCACAAGGAGGTGCTTGAACATGATGGGCCTCCGATTGCAGAAGATTGCCGCGTCCGCCCTGGCCCATACCCCGTACGCCCGGGCGAGCCAATCCAGTATAGGAATTGAGTGGCATAAGCGACAGTGCAGGCGTGGCAAATATCACGGCGCGAGCCGCAAGCCGGCGGGCATTAACATGCTGTTATCATCCAATGCACCATCATCATCCTGCACGAACCCGAGGGACTGACGCATGATCGCGCTGCGCGAAGCTTGGCTGGCCGGACTGTTCCGACGCGGCAACTGGCTGCCGAACATCGTGTCGGGCGTGATCGTCGGGGTGGTGGCGCTGCCGCTGGCCATGGCGTTTGCGATCGCGTCAGGCGCCAAGCCGGAGCAGGGCCTGTACACGGCCATCGTCGCCGGGCTGGCGGTGTCGCTGTTCGGCGGCAGCCGGCTGCAGATCGCGGGGCCCACCGGCGCGTTTATCGTGGTGCTGTCCGCCGTGACCGCGCGCCATGGCATCGACGGCCTGCAGATCGCCACCCTGATGGCTGGGCTGATCCTGCTGGCGATGGGGCTGACGCGGCTGGGCAGCGTGATCCGGTTCGTTCCCGCGCCGGTGATCGTCGGCTTCACGGCTGGCATCGGCGTGATCATCTTTGTCGGCCAGTGGCGCGATTTCTTCGGTCTGCCGCCGGTCGCCGGCGAGCATTTCCACGAAAAACTCTGGCACCTGCTGCAGGCGCTGCCGCAATGGCACCCGGCCACCACCGCGCTGGCGCTGGGCAGCCTGGCGCTGGTAGTGGGCGCGCCGCGCGTGCGCTGGCTGCGGCGCATCCCCGGGCCGCTGGTGGCGCTGCTGGTTGCCACCGCGGTGCAGGCGCTGTTCCGCTTTGACGGCGTCGCCACCATCGGCACCGCCTTTGGCGGCCTGCCGCGCGGGCTGCCCGTGCCCGCGCTGCCGGACATCACGCTGGCACGCGTGCTGGAGCTGGCCGGGCCGGCCTTCACCATCGCCATGCTGGGCGCGATCGAGTCATTGCTGTCCGCGGTGGTGGCCGACGGCATGGCGGGCACGCGGCACGATTCCAACCAGGAGCTGGTCGGCCAGGGCATCGCCAATATCCTGGCGCCGCTGTTCGGCGGGTTTGCCGCCACCGGCGCCATCGCCCGCACCGCCACCAATATCCGCAATGGCGGCAACAGCCCGCTGGCCGGCGTGGTGCATGCGCTCACGCTGGTAATGGTGCTGCTGTTCCTGGCGCCGCTCGCGGCCAGCGTGCCGCTGGCGACGCTGGCCGCGATCCTGTTCGTGGTGGCCTACAACATGAGCGAGGGGCGCCAGTTCGCGCGCATGGTCCGCCGCGCGCCGCGCGCCGACGTGGCCATCCTGCTGATCACCTTCACCCTGACCGTGCTGACCGACCTGGTGGTGGCGGTCAATATCGGGGTGATCCTGGCCATGCTGCAGTTCCTGCGGCGCATGTCGGCGTCAGTGGAGGTGGCGCGCCAGGATGTCGTGGACGTAGAGCGCGAACTGGGCGATACCGGCGCCGGCCTGCCCGCGCGGATGCCGCCGGGCGTGCTGGTCTATGCCATCGACGGACCGTTCTTCTTCGGTGCCGTGGAAGCGTGCGAGCGCGCACTGGTGCAGACCCATACCGAGCCGCGCATGCTGCTGATCCGCCTGGGCCGCGTGCCCTTCATGGACATGACCGGACTGCAGACGCTGGAGGCCGTGATCGTGACGCTGCAGAAGCGCGGCGTGCCGGTGGTGCTGGCCGAAGCCAACGAGCGGGTCAGGGAAAAGCTGGCGCGCGCAGGCGTGCTGGCGGCGCTGGGGGAGGGCAACTACGTGGATTCGCTGGCGCAGGTGGTGCAGCGCTGCGGCGAGCTGGCAGGCGAAGGTGCAGGCGAGGGCGACGCCCCGCGCTGAGTTACTTCTTCTGCCGCGTGCTGCCCGCAGGCTTGGCCGTGGTGGCGTATTCCACGCCATGCTGGGCCAGGTATTCGCGGATCAGCTGGCGCACGACCTGCGACGGTGTCAGGTCCTGCGAGGCGCACAGGGTTTCAAAGGCCTTCTTCTTGACCGGATCGATCAGGATGGTAAGGCGGGCGGTCTTGGATTCCATGAGGGGGGGGCCGGCTGTCCGGATAGGTCCGGCTTGACGGCAGCGGCGATCGGAAACGCATTATATACAGGGCCACCGCAGCGCCCGATTCCCGATCGGTGCCAGCACACCGGCGGTTTGCTCCCCTCTTCCGCTTGCGGGAGAGGGGAGCGTACACGAGGGGCGGCAGTATTCTCCGAGGCTATTTGCTCGTCGGCTCCCTGTTGTCTTCGACCGCTACACCGCCATCTCCAGATCCGCAATCACCGCCGCCAGAAACCGCGCCGCCTCCCCACCCGTCACCACGCGATGGTCAAAGGTCAGGCTCAGCGGCATCACCCGGTGCACCGCCGGCACGCCGCCGGCTGCTACCACTTCCTCGCGCACGCGCCCCGCACCCAGGATTGCCACGGTCGGCGGCACCACGATTGGCGCGGCATAGCGCCCCGCGATCATGCCGAAGTTGGACAGCGTGATGGTGTTGCCGCGCATCTCCTCCGGCGCGATGGTGCGCGCGCGGATGTCGGCGCGCATGCGGTCCAGGCCGTGGCGCAGGTCTGCGGCATCGCGGTTGCCGACGTCGCGCAGCACCGGCACGAACAGGCCTTCGGGCAGGTCGGCCGCGATGCCGACGTCGATCTTCTTCAGTACGTGGCGGCGGGCGGTCTGGCCTTCGTACCAGGCATTGAGGCCGGGTTCGGCGCGGCAGCCGGCCACCAGGGCGCGCACCAGCCGGATGGTGACATCGGCGCCGGGCTGCCAGGCGTGGATGTCGGCGTCGTCCATCACGGTGGCGGCGGCCACTTCGGCTTGTGCACGCGCCATGTTCTGCGCCATCGCCCGGCGCACGCCGCGCAGCTGTTCCGGCGTGCCCAGTTCGGCCAGCGTGCTGGCTACCCGCTCCACGTCGGCGGCGGTGACGACGCCCTCGGGGCCCGATGCCGTGGCCATTGCCAGGTCCACCCCGAGCCGGCGCGCCAGCGCGCGCACCGCCGGCGTGGCCTTGACGCGGGCGGCCATGGCCGCGGCGGGTGCCGCGGAGCCCGCGGGCGCGGCTTCATTGACCACGTGCGTGCCGACCTGGACCGAGCCCACCACGGTGCCGGCGTCGGCATCCTCGCCCGCACCCTCGACGCCGACCAGCGGCGCGCCCAGGTGGACGATATCGCCGGGCTGCGCAAACAGCTTGGCGATGGTGCCTGCATAGGGCGACGGGATTTCCACGATGGCCTTGGCCGTCTCCACCGACAGCAGCGGCTGGTCAGCGGCCACGGTGTCGCCGGTCTTGACGTGCCAGGTCACGATCTCGGCCTCCTGCAGGCCTTCGCCCAGGTCGGGCAGCTTGAAGACTCTCATCGGCACTCCTTGCCTATCGTCGGCAACTCTCGCATTACGCTGCCATCGCCTTGCGCGCCGCGTCGACGATGCGGGCGACGCCAGGCAGGTAGGTGTATTCCAGCCGCGCCAGCGGCACCACGGTGTCGAAGCCGGTCACGCGCTGCACCGGCGCGGCCAGTGAGTAGAGGCCCGCGTCGGCCAGCTGCGCCGCGATCTCGGCGCCGAAGCCGGCGGTGCGCGGGGCCTCGTGCACGATCACGCAGCGGCCCGTGCGCGTCACCGATTCCAGGATGGTCTGCATGTCCAGCGGCTTGAGCGTGGCCACGTCGATGACCGTGGCCGTCACGCCTTCGCCTGCCAGTGCGTCCGCGGCGGCGAGCGTCTCCTGCACCATCGCGCCCCAGCTCACCAGCGTGATGTCGCTGCCTTCGCGCAGCGTGAAGCAGGTGTCCAGCGGCAGCGCGGCGCCGTCGTCGGCCACTTCCTGGCGGAACAGGCGGTACAGCCGCGTGGGTTCGAGGAAGATGACCGGGTCCGGATCGGCGATGGCCGCCAGCAGCAGCCCGTACGCGCGCGCGGGCGATGAAGGCACCACCACGCGGATGCCGGGCATATGCGCGAACATCGCCTCCGGGCTTTCGGAATGATGCTCGGGTGCATGGATGCCGGCACCGCACGGCGAGCGCACCACCATCGGACATGACAAGCGCCCGCGCGTGCGATGCCGCATGCGTGCGGCGTGGTTGATGATGTGGTCGACCGCGGGGTAGATAAAGCCGGTGAACTGGATCTCGGCCACCGGCTTGAGCCCCATTGCCGCCATGCCGATCGCCGCGCCGACGATGCCGCCTTCGGCCAGCGGCGTATCCATGACGCGCGCCGCGCCAAAGCGCGCCTGCAGGCCCGCGGTGGCGCGGAACACGCCGCCATTGACGCCGATATCCTCGCCCAGCAGCAGCACATCGGGATCGTGCTCCAGCGCATGGGCCAGCGCCAGGTTGACTGCTTCGACCAGATTGATTTCCGCCATGGTTCGCTCGCTGTGGTCGCCAGGTGAAGGCGCAGGGTTTGCTGGTTATCCGTGCGGCGCCAGGAAGCGCCGGGCAATCTCCAGCTGCGCCTGCAATTCGGCCGGCATGGTTGCGTACAGGCAGTCGAACATCGCGGCCGGGTCCGGCTGCGGCACGGCCAGGTAAGTCTCCACGGCCTGCGCCACCTGCTGTGAGCAGGCCTTGACCAGCGCTTCCTCGCGCGCCGCGTCCCACGCGTGCAGCGCCAGCAGGTGCGTGCGCAGCCGCAGCAGCGGCTCTTCCTGCCAGTGCGCCTTGACGCTGGCCTCGTCGCGGTAGCGCGAGGCGTCGTCGGCGGTGGTGTGGTCGCCCAGGCGATAGGTGATGGCCTCGATCAGCGCCGGGCCGCCGCCGTCGCGCGCGCGCGCGATGGCCTCGCCGACGCGGTGCCGCACCGCGACCACGTCGTTGCCGTCGACCTGCTCACCGGGGATGCCGGCGGCAATGGCCTTCTGCGCCAGCGTCTGCGCCGCGGTCTGGCCGCTGCGCGGCATCGAGATTGCCCACTGGTTGTTGTTGATCACGATCACCAGCGGCGCGTGCCACGCGCCGGCCATGTTCATGCCCTCATAGAAATCGCCCTTGGAGGTGCCGCCGTCGCCCAGCAGGCAGACCGCCACGCGCGGCTCGCCGCGCAGCTGGAACGCATAGGCGGCGCCGGCCGCGTGGCAGACCTGGGTGCCGATCGGCACGCAGTTGGCAAAGTCATGCGGCGCCGCCGCAAAGCCGCTGCCGCGTTCGTCGCCGCCCCAGTAGAGCAGGCTCTCGGCCATCGTGACGCCCCGCACAAACTGCGCCGCGTGGTCGCGGTACGAGGGCACCAGCACGTCTTCGGGCCGCATCGCAAAGGCCACGCCCACGCCGATGGCTTCCTGGCCGAGGGCCGAGGCAAAGGTGCCGATCTTGCCGGTGCGCTGCAGCGCAATCGCTTTCAGGTCGAACTGGCGCGTCAGCACCATCGCCTGGTACAGCGGCAGCAGCGCGTCGGGGTTGCTGGCAAGGGGTGGGGGAGGAGAAGTG